>NZ_DBNGPQ010000093.1:0-124118 GCF_057122925.1 Umezawaea sp.
GGCCTGGCCCGATCTGGCCCAGCCCGACCCGACTCGGCTGGCCCGGCCCGTCAGACCCACCCACCAGCGGGTCGCCTACCGGCCGAACACCAGCAGCCGCTACCCCGTCCCGGCTCGCCAGCCACACCCGAGCGCCTCACGGGGTCCGCTCACCGCAGGACCCCGCCCGGACGCCCTCCCCGCCTCGGGCACCAGGCGGCGGTGCGGGACTCTCCGGTTCAGTTGCAGGCTGATGACCACTCCCTCCCGGTAGGTGGCCCGGTCGGTGCCGATGACGTGGGCCGGCACGTCCCCGGGCGCCCGGCCCGCGCACAGCGTCGGCGCGGAGTCGAACTCCGCGTCCGTCACCCCCTCGACGGTGGCCAGGACGGCGGCGCGCTCACGGCGTGCGGCCTCGGCCGGAAACTCCACGCGTCGAGGGGCAGCGGTTACCCGTCGGTGGCGTCAACCGGGCTGGCCGACGCAGAACTGGTTGCCGTCCGGGTCGGCCAGCACCGTCCAGGTGAGCCCCGGAACGGTGTGCTCGGCGACCTCCGAGGCACCCAGCTCGACCAGCCGGAGCACCTCGGCCGGGCGGTCTTCGACGTGCATGTCGAAGTGGACCCGGTTCTTGCCGGGCGCGACGGTGTCGACCCGTTGCAGGCCGAGCTGGACCGCGCCCTCCGAGGCGGGCGCGAGGACGAGGAACTCGCCCCAGTCGTGCTGGACCGTGGTGCGGAGCGCCTTGGTCCAGAACTCCGCGAGCTTGTGCGGGTCGCTGGTGTCGATCGTGACCATGCCGATGGTGAGCGTCATGCCCGAGACGGTAGGCGCGGGGTCCGACATTTTTCGTCGCGCGGCCCACGACCAGTGCGAACCGCGGGGCCCGACGGGGGCCCAACGCGTTACCCGTTGGAACTGGGGCAACGGTCTTCACTACTCTGTTCGGACACCGTTCTCCACGAGGAGTACCCATCGTGATCACCAGGATGTCGTCGCTGTTCCTCCGCACCCTGCGCGAGGATCCGGCTGACGCCGAAGTACCCAGCCACAAGCTGCTGGTCCGCGCCGGCTACGTCCGCCGCGTCGCACCGGGCGGGTACACCTGGCTGCCGCTGGGTCTGCGCGTGCTGCGCAACATCGAGAACGTCGTGCGCGAGGAGATGGACGCCTTCGGCGCGCAGGAGATCCAGTTCCCCGCGCTGCTGCCGAAGGAGCCCTACGAGGCGACGAACCGGTGGACCGAGTACGGGCCGAACCTGTTCCGCCTCAAGGACCGCAAGGGCGCCGACTACCTGCTCGGGCCCACGCACGAGGAGCTGTTCGCCCTCACCGTGAAGGGCGAGTACAACTCGTACAAGGACTACCCGGTCACGCTCTACCAGATCCAGACGAAGTACCGGGACGAGGCGCGCCCCCGCGCGGGCATCCTGCGCGGTCGCGAGTTCCTGATGAAGGACTCGTACTCGTTCGACCTCACCGACGAGGGCCTGTCGGCGTCGTACCAGGCGCACCGCGACGCGTACATCAGGATCTTCGAACGCCTCGGCATGGAGTACGTCATCGTGTCGGCGACGTCCGGCGCGATGGGCGGCTCGGCGTCCGAGGAGTTCCTCGCGGTCGCGGAGACCGGCGAGGACACGTTCGTGCGCAGCACGGAGTCCGGCTACGCCGCGAACGTCGAGGCCGTCACGACCCCCGCGCCGCCCGAGCAGTCCATTGAGGACAAGCCCGGCGCGCAGGTGCACCACACGCCGAACACGCCGACCATCCAGACCCTGGTCGACCACCTGAACGCCGCCGACCTCGGTCGCACGTTCACGGCCGCGGACACGTTGAAGAACGTGCTCGTGAAGACCCGCAAGCCGGGCGAGAAGGACTGGTCTCTGCTCGCGATCGGCCTGCCCGGCGACCGCGAGGTCGACCTCAAGCGCCTCGAAGCCGCGCTGGAGCCCGCCGAGGTGGCGCTGCTCGAAGACGTCGACTTCACCCGCAACGGGTTCCTGGTCAAGGGCTACATCGGGCCGGGCGCGCTGCTCGCGAACGGCGTCCGCTTCCTGGTCGACCCGCGCGTCGTGCGCGGCACGGCCTGGGTGACGGGTGCGGACAAGGCCGACCACCACGTGGTCGACCTCGTCGCGGGCCGCGACTTCACCGCCGACGGCGTCATCGACGTCGCCGAGGTCCGCGCGGGCGACCCCTCGCCCGACGGCCACGGCGTGCTGGAGGCCGCGCGCGGCATCGAGATCGGCCACATCTTCCAGCTCGGCCGCAAGTACGCGGACGCGTTCGGGCTCGACGCGCTCGACGCGAACAACAAGCCGATCCGGATCACCATGGGGTCCTACGGCATCGGCGTCTCGCGGCTGGTCGCGGCCATCGTGGAGCAGAGCTACGACGACAAGGGCATCATCTGGCCCCGCAACGTCGCCCCCGCCGACGTGCACCTCGTCGTCGCGGGCAAGGACGAGGCGCTGCTCGCCGGTGGCGAGGAGCTGGCGCGGCAACTGCACGCCGCAGGCCTCGACGTGCTGCTGGACGACCGTCCCAAGGTGAGCCCCGGCGTGAAGTTCAAGGACGCCGAGCTGATCGGCGTGCCGACGATCCTGGTCGTCGGGCGAGGCCTGGCGGACGGGGTCGTCGAGGTCAAGGACCGCCGGTCGGGCGACCGCACCGACGTCGCCGTCGACGCCGTCGTGCAGCACCTCGTGGAGCTGGCGCGCGGCTGATCGTCCGGCTCGCCCCGCCCGTTCGCGGGCGGGGCGGGTTCGATCAACCGGCGAGCACCTGCTCGCGCAGGACGTCGGCGTGCCCGCAGTGGTGGGCCAGCTCGCGCAGCACCTGGAGGTACACCCAGCGGAGCGTGCGCGGCCCGGACCGGTGGCCGGTCACGACGGTGTCCAGCGGCAGGTCCGCGACCGTGGTCCTGGCCGTGGCGCACGCCTCCCGGTGGGCCGCCGTGACCGAGGCGATCGTGTCGTCGGCGGAGAGCCGGAAGGACTCGTCCGGGTCCCGCACCAGGCCGAGTTCCCGGCGGGACGTGCCGCCGACGCACTCCTCGAACCACACCCGCTGCATCCACGTGACGTGCTTGAGCAGCCCGAGCAGCGTCGTCGCCGACGGGACGAGCCCTCGGCGGGCCTGCTCCTCGGTGAGGCCGTCGAGGGTCGCCTCGACGGCCCGGCGGTACTCCTCGACGAACGCGTCGAGCTGTGTGCGCTCGTCGTCCAGCGGCACGTCGAACGGACCCATCGGGAACCTCCTGTCAGGTCGTGCGCCGCGCCACGGCCAACCGGGTCAGGTAGCGCTTGGTGATGCTGCCGCCGTAGCCGTCGACCAGGCCACCGATGCACGCCAGCAGCCCCGCCCGGAGGTCGGGGCGCAGGGCGCGGTGGTTCGAGTAGGTCAGCAGCAGGTCGAGGTAGTCGGCCCTGGTGTAGGTCCGCTCCCACGTGTGGTCGTGGAACGACACCGGCCCGAAGCGGGGGGCCTCGTCGAACTCCGCCGTGTCCCTGGGGATGTCGGCCGCCTCCCGCAACCGCAGGTTCGGCGGGGTGTCCGGGTCGAAGCGCTCGTAGCAGCGCTGGGCGTCCGCGAAGAACGCCTCGGTGCCGCCCCGCACGTGGTGGGTCGAGATGATCGCCAGCCTGCCGCCCAGGCGGAGGGCGTCGGCGGCCTTCGCGGTGCGGACGGCCGGGTCGAGCCAGTGGAACGCCGTCGCCGACAGGACGAGGTCGAAGGGCCGGGCGGGCAGGGGCCAGTCCTCGAAGGCCGCGACGACCACCTCCGCGGCGGGGAAGTCGGACAGGTTGCGGGCGGCCACGGCGGCCAGGGCGGGGCTCAGCTCCACCGCGGTGACCTCGCAGCCCAGCAGGGCTAGGGGGAGGGTGGCCTGGGCGGTGCCGGGGCCGATCTCCAGCACGCGCCCGCCGGGGGCGAGGTCGGTGAACAGGGCGGGCGGGTAGGTGGGGCGGACGCGGTCGTAGCGCTCCGGGTCCTCGCCGAACGTGGTGCGCAGGAACTCGCGGTTCGGCTGCGTCACGACGGCAGGACGGCCGCCAGCACGGCCTCGGTGTCGGACAGGTCGGCGAGCACGGCCCGCGCGCCCGCCTCCTCCAGTTCGGCGGCGGTGAAGCGGCCGGTGGCCACGCCGATCGCGACCGCCCCGTGGTGCAGCGCGGCGGTGATGTCGTGCGGGGTGTCGCCGAGGACGACGACCGAGTCGACGGGGAAGTCGTGGCCGTGCTTCTCGGTCGCCAGCCGGATGGCCTCCACGACCAGCGCGGGCCGCTGGTCGGAGACCGAGCCGTAGCCGCCGATGTCGAAGTCGACGTGCGAGTCGAGGCCGTACGCCGCGAGCTTGTGCCTGGCGATCTCCACCAGGTTGCCGGTGACGACGCTCTGCACCACGTCGGCCCTGCGCGCCAACGCCTCCAGCACCTCCGCCGCACCCGCGAGCGCCCGGCCGCGGGTCGCGAGGAGCGGGTGTTCGCGCTCCGCCACGGCGATGAGCTCCCTGTGCAGCACGGCGATCAGCTCGTCCGTGGGGTCGAGGTCGTGCAGCGTCAGGAGTTCGCGCGAGATCGCCATCTCGGTGCGGCCGGGGAAGCTCGGCACGTGGCGCAGTTCGAGGCCGGTCGCGGCGTGCAGCGCGACCTGGTACCAGCTGTGGCCGAGGCCCTTGGCGTCGATGAGGGTCTGGTCGATGTCCCACAGCACCAGCGTCTTCACGCTCAGCCCTCCAACGGCTTGACGGAGTCGACCATGGCCTGGAGGTCGGCGTCGGTGAGCGGCGCGGGCGCGCTCGACGGACCGCCCTCCAGGTCGCCGTTCGCCATGAACAGGTGCAGGTTCTTGTTGCCCTGCAACACGAGCACCTTGATCGCGCCCTTCGACGCCAGGCACTCGTTGCCGGTCGTGGTGATCACCGAGTCGACCAGGACGCCCGTCACCTTCGTGTTCGGGACGGTCACCGGGCGCGGCTCGCTCACCGCGACCGTGGCGGCGCCGGACTGGTAGTACTGGGCGCTCAGCTTCGCGGCGACGTCCTTCGCCGTCGCGCCCGCGTCGGTCTGGGGCAGCACGACGCCACCGGTGTTGCCCCGGTTGTAGGTCTTGCCGCCGCACTCGTAGTCGCCGTAGGTCGAGACGCCGGTCAGCTTCACGTCCGGCAGGCCCTCGATCGAGCCGGTGGCCTTCGTGGACTTCCACGCCTTCGGGATGTCGTAGCTGTAGGCCAGCGCGGGCACGGCCACGCAGGTCCACCCGTCGGCGTGCGGCTCGCACTTCGCGGCGGCCTTGGAGGACGACGTGGGCGCGCTCGACGACGTCGACGGGGCGCTCCCGGTGGACGACGTGGTCACGGCCCGGTCGTCCGACCCGCGGGTCACGAAGTACGTCGTCAGTCCGCCCGCGGCCAGCACGAGGACGACGACGGCGGCGATGATCGGCCAGCGGGGGCGCTTCGGCTGCTCGGGCGGACCGCCGGAGAACACCCCGAGACCGCCGTACTGCGACTGCTGCGCGGGGAAACCGCCGGTGGGCGGGTACTGGGGCTGCCCCCAGCCGCCCTGCTGGCCTCCCCAACCGCCCTGCCCGTCCCCTGGATGCGTCACGGACCGAACCTACCTTGCGGCACCGACGGCCACGGAATTCTCCGAACGGCGGCCCTACCCGGCCAGGAAGCTGAACCTGACCTTGCGGACGGGGTTGTCCACGTTGGTGTCGACCAGGCAGATGGACTGCCACGTGCCGAGCACCAGCACCCCGCCGAGCACGGGGATCGTCGCGTACGGCGGCACGAGCGCGGGCAGCACGTGGTCGCGGCCGTGGCCGGGGGTGCCGTGCCGGTGCCGCCAGCGGCCGTCGGCGGGCAGCAGCTCCCGCAGCGCCGCCAGCAGGTCGTCGTCGCTGCCCGCCCCGGTCTCCAGCACCGCGAGGCCCGCGGTCGCGTGCGGCACCCACACGTGCAGCAGGCCGTCGCCGTCCACGTCGGCCAGGAACCGCTCGGCCGCCGAGGTCAGGTCGTGCACGACCTCGTCAGACCCGGTCCTGATCTCGATCTCTTCGCTGCGCACCCCGACCACGGTAGGCAATTCGGGTGCGCGCGGCACATCGGTGGGGCACGATCGCCCACGTGATCCACACCGCCGTCGTCACCGGCGCGAACCAGGGAATCGGAGCCGCCACCGCGAAGGCGCTGGCAGGCCGGGGGGTGAACGTCCTGGTCGCGTTCCTGCGCCTCGACCCGGAACCCGACCCGAGCATCCCCGAGGCCTACTTCACCAGCCGCGGCTCCGGGGCCGACGAGGTCGTCGAGGCGATCACCGCGCTGGGCGGCCGCGCGCACGCCGTGGAGGCCGACCTGGCCAGGCCCGAGACCGCCGCCGAGCTGTTCGACGAGGCCGAGCGGGTCTTCGGGCCCGTCGACGTGCTGGTGAACAACGCCTCGGGCTGGGTGCAGGACACGTTCCTCACCGACGACACCGACCAGTTCGGCCGCGTCCAGCACCCCGTCACCGCGAGCACGTTCGACGCGCAGTTCGCCGTCGACGCCCGCGCCGCGGCCCTGCTGATCGCCGAGTTCGCCCGGCGGCACGTCGCCCGCGGCGGCAACTGGGGCCGGATCGTCAGCCTCACGTCCGGGAGCCCGCGGGGCTTCCCCGGCGAGGTGTCCTACGGCGCGGCCAAGGCGGCGCTGGAGAACTACGCCATGTCCGCCGCCGCCGAGCTGCGGGACCACGGCATCACGTCCAACGTCGTGCACCCGCCCGTCACCGACACCGGCTGGGTCAACGACGAGGTGCGGGCCCGCTTCAGCGTCGCCGAGGCGGGCGAGGTGGCGGACGTGATCGCGTTCCTCTGCTCGGACGAGGCCGGGCGGGTCACGCGGAACGTGCTGCGGATGTCGTGAGCGGCGTGGGTACCGTCGGGGTCGTGCGCAGCGCTTTCGGCGGGGAGTTCGACGTCCCTCTCGGGTACCTCAACACCGCGAGCATCGGCGTCCCGCCCAGGGCGGTGGCCGACGCGGTGGGCGACGCGGTGCGGCGGTGGGCGGGCGGCCTCGACCAGCCGCCGCTGTTCGACGCCGCCGTGGCCGCCGGGCGCGAGGCGTTCGGGCGGCTGGTGGGGATGCCGACCGAGCAGGTGGCCATCGGCGCCTCGGTGTCGCAGCTCGTGGCGATCGTGGCGGCGAGCCTGCCGAAGGGCTCGCGGGTGCTCACCGTGCGCGGCGAGTTCACCAGCCTGACGTTCCCCTTCGCCGCCGCCGGGCACGCCGTCACCGAGGTCGGGCCGGACGAGCTGGTGGACGCCGCGAGCGGGTACGACCTGGTGGCGGTCAGCGTCGTGCAGTCCGCCGACGGGCGCGTCGCCGACCTCGACGGGCTCCGCGCCGCGGGCGTCCCGGTGCTGCTGGACGCGACGCAGGCCCTCGGCTGGCTCCCGCTGGACGTCGGGTGGGCGCACTGGGTGGTCGCCGCGGGCTACAAGTGGCTGCTGTCGCCGCGCGGGTCGGCGTGGCTGGCCGGACGGCCGGAGGCGCTCGCGTCGGCCGTCCCGATCACGGCGAACTGGTACGCGGGGGAGGACCGGTGGGCGACGACCTACGACCTCCCGCTCCGCCTGGCGTCCTCCGCGCGAGCGCTCGACACATCACCCGTCTGGCTGGCGCACGTCGGTGCGGCCGTCGCCCTGCCGTGGCTGGCGTCACTGGACCTGGCGGCCGTGCGCGACCACGACATCGGGATCGCGAATGAACTCCTCGCCGGTCTCGGCCTGCCCCCCTCGAACTCGGCGATCGTCACCGTTGATCGCCCAGGCGCGGAGGAACGCCTGGTGGAAGCGGGTGTGAAGGCCAGCGTCCGGGCCGGGAAGGTCCGGCTCGCGTGCCACCTCTACACCACCCGCGACGACGTCGACCTCGTGCTCAAAGCGCTCAGGTGACCGCCGTCGGTTACCGTTTCGTCCTGTGTCGGCCCCCAAGGAGTCACCCGAAGAGGTGACGCAGCAGCTACCCCGGATTCACCCTCCGGGGGCGTCGGAGACCGCGCCGCTGTGGCGTTCGGAGATCGGCAAGCTGGACTCGTTGATGGCGACCAACGTCATCGGCCACCAGCCCCCACCCCCGCCACCGCGTCCCCCCGCGCAGCGCAACCTGCCGTTCAAGGCGCTCGGCCTCGTCGCCGTCGCGCTGGTGGCCGCGCTGGTGTGGCTGCTGATCGACTCCATGACCGGCGACAACAGGACGACACCCGCCGCGACCACGTCCACCGCGCCCGAGGGCGAGTTCCGGTTCACCAAGTCCGAGCAGGTCCCGGTGCCGCTCAAGGTCACCGGGTGCGCCGAGCACGCCTACGGCCCGACCAAGGACTTCCTGACCGCGAACCCGTGCGAGAAGCTGGTCCGCCAGCTCTACACGACCACGCTGGACGACGGCCGCACCGCCTACACCTCGGTGTCCGTCGTGACCCTGCGCAACGCGCAGGACGCGGCCAAGTTCAAGGAGCTGACCAGCGCCGACGGCACCGGCAACGTGAACGACCTCGTCCGCGAGGGCGTCGCGAAGGTCCCCGAGCTGAAGACCCTCGCGTCCGGCGGCTTCGCCTCGAAGCTCCAGGACCGCGAGGTCGTCATCGTCGAGTCCGACACCGTCAAGCACGGGCCGGACGAGGCCGAGCACAACAAGCTCATGAAGCGGATCAGCGCGGACGCCTTCCGCCTGGCCGCCGACCTGGCGGGCTAGCCGACCGCGGTGCCGGGCAGGACCAGCGCCGCGGGCAGCAGACCGCCCGTCTTGCGCCAGCGGGTGGCCCGCACGGCGCTCGCGGTGAGCGCGTCCAGCGCGGTGCGCCGCAGGTCGGGGTCCTCGGTCCGCTCCAGCACCCCGCGCCACGCGACGCACGCGTCGACCTCCACCGCGACCAGCGCCGCGATCGACGACGGCGCGTCGGTCACCGGCGCGGGCGGCAGGTAGGCGGGCGCGGGCGGCACCGGCTGGGCCGACACGTCCCGCAGCAGCCGCTCGGTCGCGTCGCGGCGGGCCCGGTGGGCGTTCGCGCCCTCCGCGACCTGCTGCGCCTCCTCGACGAACGCGCTGACCAGACCGTGGGTCCACACGGCGGCGTGCTCCGCCGCCAGCGCGTCCTGCACGGCCTGCACGGCGTCCCCGGTCGGCTTGCCGCTCGCCGGGGCGATGGCGGACGACGGCTGGGTCATGACAGGACCTCCACCAGGCTGGCGCAGCCCGCGACGACGGAACCGAGCAGACCCGCCCGGTACGGGGGCGCGGTCGCCACCAGCTCCGCGCCCGCCTGCTGAGCGGCCCGCAGCGCCTCGACGACCTGCTCCGGCGTGCCGCTCGACGGCGGGGGAGCGGCGGACGTGCTGGAGGGAGCTGGGGACGACGACGGCCCGCTCGGCCGCGCGCGGTCCACCTCGGCCTGGAGCAGCCTCGCGTGCTCGGTGCGGGCCTCGGCCACCTCGGTCGCCCCCGCGGCGGTCGCCAGCGCCGCGTCCGCGCGTGCTTGAACCACCAGGTCGGCCAGCGGGTCGGGTGGCGGTGGGGCGGGCGGCGGTGTGGTGCACGCGACTGCCAACGGCGCGGACGCTGCGGCGAGCAGCACCCGGCGTCGGCTGAGCAGCGGACCACGGGATTCGGCGATCACGTGTACCGATCCTGCCAGAGCCGCCCGTGATCGACGGTGGCCGTGGAAGGTCTCCGAACGAGATAGTCTGGGCGACCACGACCGGCGAGTGCAGCGTCGGCCGGGGTTCCCATGCCCGTGTACTGCACCTGAGACTTGTGGGAGTAACCAAATGTCCAGCCCGCCGCGCGGAGACCTCGCCGCGCAGCTAGAACCCGTCGTGCAGGAGGCGGTCGGGGCCATCGGCTTCGACCTCGAACTGCTCGACGTGCATCAGGCTGGGCGTCGCAGGCTGGTCAAGGTGGTCGTTGACGCCGAGCACGGCATCGGACTGGACGAGGTGGCCCAGGCCAGCCGCGCCGTCGCCGCCGCCCTCGACGAAGTCGACCACCTGATGGCAGGTCCGTACACGCTCGAAGTCACGTCGCCAGGCGCCGACCGCCCGCTGACGAAGCCGCGCCACTGGCGGCGCGCGAAGCTCCGGCTCGTCAAGGTCAAGCAGCCCGATTCGGTCGAGTGGTTCGGCCGCGTCGGGCAGTCCGACGACACCGGTGTCGTGCTGCTGGTCAAGGGCGAGCTGCGCCGGGTCGAGTACAGCACGATCGAGCGCGCCGTCGTGGAGATCGAGTTCAAGCCCGCCCCCGTCGCGGAGCTGTCCCTCCTCGAACCGGGGCAGCACGACGACAACAACGAATCGAAGGAGGAGTCGAGGTGAACGTCGACATCGCTGCTCTCCGCGCGATCGAACGGGACAAGGACATCCCCTTCGAGGTCGTGCTGGAAGCCATCGAGACCGCGCTCCTGACGGCCTACAAGCACACCGAGGGCCACCACGCCCACTCGCGCGTGGAGATCGACAAGAAGACCGGCGCCGTCCGCGTGCTGGCCCAGGACCTCGCTCCCGACGGCACCGTCGCCGAGGAGTGGGACGACACCCCCGAGGGCTTCGGCCGGATCGCCGCGACCACGGCCCGGCAGGTCATCCTCCAGCGCCTGCGCGACGCCGAGCACGAGCGCACCTTCGGCGAGTTCTCCGCGAAGGAGGGCGAGATCATCGGCGGCGTCGTCCAGCGCGACGCGCGGGCCAACGCCCGCGGGATGGTCGTCGTCCAGGTGGGCGACACCGAGGGCGTGCTGCCCCCGGCCGAGCAGGTGTCCGGCGAGACCTACGAGCACGGCTCGCGGCTCAAGTGCTACGTCGTCGGCGTCTCGCGCGGCGCGCGCGGCCCGCAGATCACCCTGTCCCGGACGCACCCGAACCTCGTGCGCAGGCTCTTCGCGCTGGAGGTCCCGGAGATCGCGGACGGCACCGTGGAGATCCCCGCGGTGGCACGTGAGGCGGGTCACCGTTCGAAGATCGCGGTGAAGTCGACCGTGTCCGGTGTCAACGCCAAGGGCGCCTGCATCGGGCCCATGGGGGCGCGCGTCCGCAACGTCATGAGCGAGCTGGCCGGTGAGAAGATCGACATCATCGACCACTCCGACGACCCGGCCACGTTCGTCGGGAATGCCTTGTCACCGGCCAAGGTTGTGTCTGTCACGGTGCTCGACGAACGCGCCAAGACGGCGCGCGTCGTGGTGCCGGACTTCCAGTTGTCGCTCGCCATCGGCAAGGAGGGTCAGAACGCCCGGCTCGCCGCGCGGCTGACCGGATGGCGCATCGACATCCGCAGTGATGCGGAAGCGGCGGGTGCCGCACCGGCCGGGGCGACCGCATCCGGTTCGGTTGAATGAGCAGCAGGGGATAGACTACTCAGTGGTTGACCGTCGGGGATCGGTAGCAACGCACATCGGCCCAGCTCGTACGTGCATTGGATGCCGCGCTCGGACGTCGCCCTCCGAGCTGCTGCGCGTGGTGGTGGCGGACGGGACTCTTGTTCCGGACACCCGCCGCCGGTTGCCGGGTCGGGGCGCTTGGTTGCACCTTGATCTCGATTGCCTCACGAACGCCGAACGGCGACGAGCGTTCCCCAGGGCCCTGCGGGTCCAGGGGCCGCTCGCCGTCGATCACGTGCGTGATCACGTCGAGCAGCATGTGAAGACGGTCGCGGGATCGCCCCGCGACCAGCAGGAGTAGGGAAGCAGGTCGACCCGTCATGAGTCAGCCGTGAAGCTGAAGACATGAACGCGCGACGTTAAGACGAGGTCGACGGGACTGCCGCCGGCCTCATCACCAGAGGAGTGCAGTGGCAGGGAAGGCCCGTGTGCACGAGCTCGCGAAAGAGCTCGGCGTCACCAGCAAGGAAGTACTCACGAAGCTCGCCGACCAGGGCGAGTACGTGAAGTCCGCGTCCTCCACGGTCGAGGCCCCGGTGGCCCGCCGTCTGAGGGACGCCTACTCGAAGACCGATGCGAAGCCGAAGCCGGCAGGCCGTCCCGGCCCGCCGAAGCCGTCTGCCCCCGCACCGGCCCCGTCCGTCCAGTCGTCGGCACCTGAGACCAGGTCCGAACCCAAGCCCGCCGTGACCGGTCGCCCCGGTCCGGTCCCCGGCCGTCCCGGCCCGATGCCCGGCCCGAAGCCGCCCGCCCCGAAGCCCGCGCCGCAGCAGCAGCCCGCTGCCGCTGCCCCCGCGCCCGCTCCGGTGGCCCCCGCGCCCAAGGTCGCGCAGCCCCAGGCCCCGGTCGCCCCCGCGGCGGCCGCCGCCCCGTCGGCGCCCGCGCCGACCTCGCAGCCGCAGCGCCCCGCCGGTCCCCGTCCGGGGCCGCGCGTCGCGCCGCAGCCGCAGCAGCCCGCACAGCCCGCGGCCCAGCAGAGCCCGTCCGTGGTTCCGCCGAAGCCGCAGTCGCCGAAGCCCGCCGGACCCCGTCCGCCGCGGCCCGGCAACAACCCCTTCGGTGTCGGCGGTGGCGCTCCCGCGCCGCGTCCGTCCGGCCCGCGTCCCGGTGGCCAGCCCGGTGGCGGCCAGCCCGGTGGCGGCGGCGGCAACCAGGGTGAGCGCGACGGCGGCGACCGCCGTCCGTCGTCCAAGCCCGGTGACAGCCGTCCGGCCGGTCCCCGTCCCGGCGGTTCCGCCGGTTCCGGCGGCCCGCGTCCGAACCCCGGCTCGATGCCTCCTCGCCCGAACCCCGGCATGATGCCCGGTCGCCCGGCGCCCGCTCCCCGTCCCGGTGGCGGCGGCGGTCGTCCCGGCCCCGGTGGCGGCGGTGGCCGTCCCGGTGGTGGCGGTGGCGGTGGCGGTCGTCCCGGTGGCGGCGGCGGTGCCGGTGGCGGCTTCCGTCCCGGTGGCGGCGGTGGCGGTGGCGGTGGCTTCCGTCCCGGCGGCGCTGGTGGCGGCGGCGGTGGCGCTGGTGGCGGCTTCCGCCCCGGTGGTGGCGGCGGTGCCCCGGCCGGTGGTGGCGGCGGTTTCCGCGGTCGTCCCGGTGGTGGTGGCGCCGGTCGTGGTGGCACCGCTGGTGCCTTCGGCCGTCCCGGTGGCCCTGCGCGTCGTGGACGCAAGTCCAAGCGCCAGAAGCGCCAGGAGTACATGGACAACATGCAGGCCCCCTCGGTCGGCGGCGTTCGCCTGCCGAAGGGTTCCGGCGAGGTCGTCCGCCTCCCGCGCGGCGCTTCGCTGACCGACTTCGCCGACAAGATCAACGCCAACCCGGCCTCGCTGGTGCAGGTGCTGTTCCACCTCGGTGAGATGGTCACGGCCACGCAGTCCGTGTCGGACGAGATCCTGGAGCTGCTCGGCTCCGAGATGAACTACCAGGTCCAGGTCGTCTCCCCCGAGGAAGAGGACCGCGACCTGCTCGGCACGTTCGACATCACCTACGGCGACGACGCCGGTGGCGAGGAGGACCTGGTCATCCGACCGCCGGTCGTCACCGTCATGGGTCACGTCGACCACGGCAAGACGCGCCTCCTCGACACCATCCGCAAGACGAAGGTGCACGAGGGCGAAGCCGGTGGCATCACGCAGCACATCGGCGCGTACCAGGTGCGGACCGAGCTCGAGGGCAACGAACGCCTGATCACCTTCATCGACACCCCCGGTCACGAGGCGTTCACCGCCATGCGTGCCCGTGGCGCGACGTCCACGGACATCGCGGTGATCGTGGTCGCGGCCGACGACGGCGTCATGCCGCAGACGGTCGAGGCGATCAACCACGCCCAGGCGGCGAACGCGCCGATCGTGGTCGCGGTGAACAAGATCGACAAGGAGGGCGCGAACCCGGACAAGATCCGGCAGCAGCTCACCGAGTACAACCTGGTGGCCGAGGAATACGGTGGCGACACCATGTTCGTCGACATCTCGGCGAAGCAGGGCATCAACATCGACGGCCTCCTGGAGGCCATCCTGTTGACCGCCGACGCCTCGCTCGACCTGCGGGCCAACCCGAACATGGAAGCGCAGGGCGTCGCCATCGAGGCGCACCTCGACCGCGGCCGTGGCCCGGTGGCGACCGTCCTGGTCCAGCGCGGCACGCTCCGCGTCGGCGACTCGATCGTCGCCGGTGGCGCCTACGGCCGTGTCCGTCGGATGGTCGACGAGCACAACGTGGACGTCATCGAGGCGACCCCGTCCCGTCCGGTGCAGGTCATCGGCCTCACCTCGGTGCCCGGCGCCGGTGACACGTTCCTCGTCGTGGACGAGGACCGGGTCGCCCGCCAGATCGCCGAGCGCCGCCAGGCACGTCAGCGCAACGCCATGAACGCCTCCAAGCGCAAGCGGGTCAGCCTGGAGGACCTGGACGCGGCTCTGAAGGAGACGAACCAGCTCAACCTGATCATCAAGGGCGACAACTCGGGTACCGTCGAGGCACTCGAGGACGCGCTCATGAAGATCGAGGTGGGCGACGACGTCGAGCTGCGGGTCATCCACCGCGGTGTCGGTGGCGTGACCGAGGGCGACATCAACCTCGCCATCGCCGACAACGTCATCGTGTTGGGCTTCAACGTCCGTGCGGAGGGCAAGGCCACCGAGCTGGCCAACCGCGAGGGCATCGACGTCCGCTACTACACGGTGATCTACCAGGCGATCGACGAGATCGAAGCGGCCCTCAAGGGCATGCTCAAGCCGGAGTACGAAGAGGTCCAGCTTGGCCGCGCGGAGATCCGCGACGTGTTCAAGTCCTCCAAGGTCGGCACGATCGCCGGTTGTATGGTGCTGTCGGGCGAGATCCGCCGCAACGCGCGGGCCCGCCTGCTGCGCGACAACAACGTCATCCAGGAGAACCTGCCGATCAGCTCGCTGCGGCGGTTCAAGGACGACGCGACCGAGGTCCGCGAGGGCTTCGAGTGTGGTCTGACGCTGGGCAACTACAGCGACTTGAAGGTCGGCGACGTCGTCGAGACCTTCGAGATGCGCGAGAAGCCCCGCGCCTGATAGTCGAGGGTGCAGGTGCGGGGCCGTCCTTCCGGGCGGCCCCGCACCTTTGCCCGCTACCGCTGCACCCCACGGTGATGCCTGTGTTCGTCGGTTCGCTCGAGTTGGACCTGTTGCTCGGCGACGTCCACTCGTTGAAGGAAAAGCGTTCCGTGGTCCGCCCCGTCGTGGCGGAGCTGCGGCGCAAATTCGAGGTTTCCGCGGCCGAGGCGGGTCATCTCGACCTGCACCGCCGCGCGTTGATCGGGGTGGCGGCCGTTGCCGCGGACGCCGACCATGTCAGGGATCTGCTGGCCTCCTGCGAACGCCTGGTGGCCGGTCGACCCGAAGTCGAACTGCTCTCCGCCAGGCATCGCCTGCTTGGTCCGGAGGACGAGTAAAAGAGGAGAACACCGTGGCCGATCAGGCACGGGCTCGCAAGCTCGCCAAGCGGATCTCGCAGATCGTCGCGTCGGCGATCGAACACGAGGTCAAGGACCCGCGGCTCGCCAGGGTGACCATCACCGACACCAAGGTGACGGGTGACCTGCACGACGCCGTCGTCTACTACACCGTCCTCGGCGAGAAGCTCGACTCCGAGCCGGACTACGCGGGTGCGGCCATGGCGCTGGAGAGCGCCAAGGGCGTGCTGCGGAGCATGGTCGGGGCGCAGACCGGTGTGCGGTTCACGCCCACGCTGGCGTTCATGACGGACACCGTGCCGGACGAGGCGCGGCGGATGGAGGAGCTGCTGGCCAGGGCTCGTCACCGCGACGAGAAGGTCGCCAAGATCGCCATCGGCGCCGAGCCCGCGGGCGAGGCGGACCCGTACAAGGCGCCTCGCGAGGACGCCGACGACGACGAGGACGGCGACGACCCGTCGAAGAGCTGACCGTCCGACGAACGGGCCGATCCCTCCGGGGGTCGGCCCGTTCGTGGTTGGAGTGACCACCTGCACAATTTTCAGCAGCACCGATCCGCTCGGCGGAGTTAACGTGTCGCAGTGCCCCAAGACCTGACCGCCGAGCTGGCCGCGGCCGCCGCCGTGCTCGCGACCGCCACCGACGTCACGCTGCTCGCCCACGTCAACCCCGACGCCGACGCGCTCGGCAGCGCGCTCGCGCTCGGGTTGGCCCTGCACCGCCGCGGCGTCGCGGTCCGCGTCTCCTTCGGGGCACCCGCCGACGTCCCGGAGACCCTGCGGGGGCTGGACGTCGCGGGCCTGCTGGTGCCCGCGGGCGACATCCCCGCCGCGCCGCCCGTGCTGGTGGCGCTGGACGCGGGCAGCGTCGGCAGGCTCGGACCGCTGGGCAACCGCGTGGCCGCCACGATCGAGGCGGGCGGCGAGGTCGTGGTCCTGGACCACCACGTCTCCAACCCCGGCTTCGGCACGGTGAACGTCGTGGACGACCGCGCCGAGGCGACCGCGCTGGTCGTGCTGCGGCTCCTGGACGTCATGGGCGTCGAGGTCGACGAGCCGATCGCCCGCTGCGTCTACGCGGGCCTGGTCACCGACACCCGGTCCTTCCGCCACGCCAGCGCCGCCACCCACCTCGTGGCCGCCCGCCTGATCGACGCGGGCGTGGACGCCGAGGCCGTCGCCCGGCCGCTGATGGACAGCCACCCGTTCGGCTACCTGAACATGCTCGCCTCCGTCCTGAGCCGCGCCACCCTGGACCGGGAGGCGGCGGGCGGTCTCGGCCTGGTGCACGCGGTCGTCACGCTGGAGGACTCCGAGGGGCTGCGCCCGGAGGAGGTGGAGAGCGTCGTGGACCTCATCCGCACCGCCCAGGAGGCGGAGGTCGCGGCCGTGCTGAAGGAGCTCCGCCCGTCCACCTGGTCGGTGTCGCTGCGCTCGGTGAGCGAGGTCGACGTGCGTGAGGTCGCCCAGCTGCTCGGTGGCGGCGGCCACCGCCACGCCGCGGGCTTCACCGCCAAGGGCCCGGCCGAGCAGGTGCTGACCGACCTCGTGGAAGCCCTCGCCCGCTCGTGACCGACGACCGCGTCCCGCCGCGGCGGGTGCTGGGCCTCGCCGTGCCCGCGCTCGGAGTCCTCGCCGCCGAACCCCTCTACGTGCTCGTGGACACCGCGGTGGTGGGCCACCTCGGCGCCCTGCCGCTCGCGGGCCTGGCGCTGGGCGGGGTGCTTCTGTCCCAGGTGGCCGCCCAGCTCACGTTCCTCGCCTACGGCACCACGTCCCGCGCCGCCCGCCTGCACGGCGCCGGTCGCCGCCAGGAGGCCGTCGCGGAGGGTGTCCAGGCCACCTGGCTGGCGCTGGGCGTCGGCGTCCTGCTGATCGGCCTGGGGCAGCTCTTCGCCGCCCCGCTGGCCCGGCTGCTGGCGGGCGACGGCGAGATCGCCTCGGCGGCCGTGAGCTGGATCAGGATCGCCCTCTTCGGCGCCCCGTTCATCCTCGTCACGCTGGCGGGCAACGGCTGGATGCGCGGCGTGCAGGAGACCGCCCGCCCGCTGCGGTACGTGCTGCTCGGCAACGGCCTGTCCGCGGTCCTGTGCCCGCTGCTCGTCTACCCGGCCGGTCTGGGCCTGGAGGGGTCGGCCATCGCGAACGTCGTCGCCCAGGTCGTGTCGGCGTGCCTGTTCTTCCGCGCCCTGTTCGCCGAGGACGTGGCGCTGCGACCGGTCCCGGCCCTCATGCGCGCCCAGCTCGGCCTCGGCCGCGACCTGATCGTCCGCAGCCTCGCCTTCCAGGCCTGCTTCGTGTCCGCCGCCTCGGTGGCCGCCCGCACGTCCATCGCCGCCGTCGGCGCGCACCAGGTCGTCCTCCAGCTGTGGATGTTCCTCGCGCTGGTGCTGGACTCGCTCGCCATCGCCGCCCAGTCCATCGTCGGCGCCGCGCTCGGCGCGGGGGAGCGGGTCAAGGCGCGCCGGTTCGCCTGGCAGATCACCGGTTACGGGCTCGTCTTCGGCATCGGTCTCGGCGTCGTCTTCGCCGCGCTGGCGGGCGTGCTGCCGAAGGTCTTCACCACCGACGCGGGCGTCCTCGCCGAGATCCCGCACGCCTGGTGGTTCTTCGTGGCCCTGCAACCCGTCGCGGGTGTGGTGTTCGCGCTGGACGGCGTCCTGCTCGGCGCGGGCGACGCCGCGTTCCTGCGCACGGCGACGCTGCTGTCGGCGGGGATCGGCTTCCTGCCGATGATCTGGGCGTCGCTCGCGTTCGGCTGGGGCCTGGTGGGGATCTGGACCGGCCTGTCGCTGTTCATGCTGCTGCGCCTGGTCACGCTGGTCGTGCGGACCAGGTCCGAGCACTGGTCGGTGGTGGGCGCCGTCCGATAGGTGGGATGTGTCGGACGGCACGACCCGGAATCGTTACCAGCAGGCAAGTGTTTTCGATGTACTGGGTGAACCCACTACCCGAGGAGCGTGCCTTGCCGGTCGATCGCGCCACGAAGCAAGCGTGGCTGATCTGGACCACCGCCATCGTCGTCTACGTCGCCGCACTGTTCCACCGCACGTCGCTCGGCGTCGCGGGCCTGGAAGCGAGCGAGCGGTTCGGGGTCGGCCCCGCCGCACTGGGCACCTTCACGGTGCTCCAGATCGGGCTCTACGCCCTGATGCAGATCCCCACCGGCCTCCTCGTGGACCGCTTCGGCCCGCGCCGCGTCCTCACCGCCGCCGCCCTCCTGATGGGCACCGGCCAGGTCCTGTTCGCCATCGCGGACTCCTACCCGCTCGGCCTCGCCTCGCGCGCCGTCCTCGGCGTCGGCGACGCCATGACGTGGGTCAGCCTGCTGCGCCTGGCCGCCGCCCACTTCCCGGCCCGGCGCTTCCCGGTGATCGTCTCGATCTCCGCCGCGCTCGGCGGCGCGGGCAACCTCGCGGCCACCGTCCCGCTCACCCTGCTCCTCGGCGGCGCGGGCTGGACGTGGACGTTCCTCGTCGCCGGCCTGGTGACCGCCGCGTACGCCGCGGTGGCGTTCTGGCGGCTGCGCGACGTCCCGGCGGGCGTCGTCGTCCCGGTGCTGCAACCGGAACCGCTCGGCACCGTGCTGCGCAAGGTCGTCCACGCGTGGCGCGTCCCCGGCACCCGCCTCGGCTTCTGGACGCACTTCTCCACGATGTCCACGCCCGCCGTGCTCGGCCTGCTGTGGGGATTCCCGTACCTCGTGGAGGCGCAGGGGATGTCGCGCTCCGCGGCCAGTTCCACCCTCGGCCTGCTCGTCATCGGCGCCATCGCGGCGGGTCCGGTGCTCGGTTCGGTCATCGCCCGCAAGCCGGAACTGCGCATGCCGATCGCGGGCTGGTTCCTCGCGGCGGCGCTGGTCGTCTGGACGGTGCTGCTGGCCTGGCCGGGCGGCGTCGTGCCCGCGCCGGTCGTGCCGGCGGCGTTCCTGGTGCTGTCGCTCGGCGGCCCGATCTCCGGCATCGCGTTCGCGCTCGCCCGCGACTACAACCCGATGCACCGGGTCAGCACGGCCACGGGTGTCGTCAACGTCGGAGGCTTCGCGGCGGTCACCGCGTCCGCGCTCGCCGTCGGTGTGCTGCTCGACCTGTTCGACTGGCTGCCGCCCGCCCAGGCCTACCGGATCGCCTTCCTGGCGCTCGCGGTGGTGCTGGTCGTCGGGGTGTGGCGCACGGCCGTCTGGTGGCGTCGAGCGCGCACGGCGGTCTTCGAGGCGGAGGCCAGGGGCGAGGACGTACCGGTCCAGTTGCGGCGCAGGCGTTGGGACGCCTACACCGCAGCCTAAGATCCTCGCTCGTGTCCGCAACTCCTCGCCAGTCCCGCCCCTCCGTCCCGCCCGGTCTGGTCGTCATCGACAAGCCGGACGGCATGACCTCCCACGACGTGGTCGCGCGCGTCCGCCGGATCCTCGGCACCCGCAAGGTCGGCCACGCGGGCACGCTGGACCCGATGGCCACCGGTGTCCTCGTGCTCGGCATCGAGCGCGCCACCAAGCTCCTCGGCCACCTCGCCCTGGACAGCAAGGCCTACCTGTCCACGATCAGCCTCGGCTCGTCGACCACCACCGACGACGCCGAGGGCGAGGTGCTGTCCACAGTGGACGCCTCGACCGTGTCGGAGGACGCCGTCCGCGCGGGCGTCGCGAAGCTGACCGGCCCGATCCAGCAGGTGCCCAGCGCCGTCAGCGCGGTCAAGGTCGACGGCAAGCGCGCCTACGCCAGGGTCCGCGACGGCGAACAGGTCGACCTGCCCCCGCGCCCGGTCACCGTCCACCGCTTCGACATCCTGTCCATCCGCCGCGAGGGCACCACGACCGAGCTGGACGTCATGGTCGAGTGCTCCTCCGGGACCTACGTCCGGGCGCTGGCCCGCGACCTGGGCGCGGACCTCGGTGTCGGCGGCCACCTCGCGGCGCTCCGCCGCACCCGCGTGGGCCCGTTCGACCTGAGGGTGGCCAGGACGCTGGAGAAGCTGGAGACCGACCCCGGTCTGTCCCTGGACCTGGACTCGGCGGTCGCCACCGCGTTCCCGCGCCGGGAGATCGAACCGGCCGAGGTGGTCGCCCTGTCGCACGGCCAGCGGCTCCCGGCAGGGGGGTTCGACGGCACCTACGGTGTTTTCGGGCCCGACGGCCACGTCGTGGCGCTGGCGAAGGACGAGGGCGGTGTCGCCAGGTCGGTGGTAGTCCTCTCCCCCGCCGGGTAGCTACCGTTGGTCCTCATGGCGAGGTGGGTGTGGCCGACCGCGGCCGGAGTGGTGACGTCGGCGACGGGTGTGCTCGTCAACGTGGCCACGGACCTGATGACGGAACCCTGGGCCTGGGTGGGTGTCGTGGCGCTCACCGGGGTGGGGGTCGGGGTGGCGATGAAGGTCCGGTCGGCGCCCGCCGCCGTCGAGGCCGGGACCGAGTCCGACGGGGTGCGGAACAGCGTGCTCGGGTCGGTCGGGCACGTGGTGCAGGTCGGGACGATCGGTGGGTCGTACGTCGACCGGTCGGTGACCCAGACCGCCACGGCCGGGGATCGGAGCACGATCATCCAGGCTGGGCGGGATGTTCGGTCGGAGTGACGTCCGGGTGTCGGGGGCTTGGTCGTCGTGGGTGCGGTCGATGTGACCCGGGCCCCCTCGATTTGCCCCTTCGTCGGGCCGAAAAGGGCAGGTGGGAAGCCCTGAGCCGACAAATTTCACGGGGCAGATCCCCCAGGGGAAATCGACCGCGCTTGGGTGCTGCCGGAAAGAGCAGGCGTGTTCGAGCAGGTGGGGGCCTAGTTCTAGAGCTTGTCGACCGACTTGTGGTCATGGGCTGGAGGTGGAGCAGCGGTTGACTCTACCTGGCGATTTGAGCCTTGAAACTGGTGATCGGGCAGGTTTTCGAGGCTGCCCCCTGTCCCGGTCAAAGGGGTGAACGAGGGGTCCCCGAGTCATATCGGCCGCACGGCCGACCACCTACGGCGAACCGTCTTCCCACCTCGGCGGCACCCACCCAACCCCACACCCGACCCCCACCCACCTCGCGCCGTACGCTCCCACCCGTGCAACGCTGGCGAGGACTAGATCACCTACCGGGCGGCTGGGGCCGCTGCGTCGTCACCATCGGCGTCTTCGACGGGGTCCACGAGGGGCACCAGGCGCTCATCGCCCGAGCCGTCGAACTCGCGCACCAGCGGGGCGTCCCCAGCGTCCTGATGACCTTCGACCCCCACCCGTCCGAGGTCGTCCGCCCCGGCAGCCACCCCGCGCAGCTCACCACCCTCCGCAGGCGCGCCGAGCTGGTCGAACAGCTCGGCGTGGACGTGTTCTGCGTCCTCCCCTTCACGGTGGAGCTCTCCAGGATGCCCGCCAACGAGTTCGTCCACGAGGTCCTGGTGGACCAGCTCCACGTGGCGGCCGTGGTCGTGGGCGAGAACTTCACGTTCGGGCAGAAGGCCGCTGGCAACGTCGACCTCCTGCGCCACCTCGGCCAGCGGTTCGGTTTCGTCACCGAAGGAGCGGACCTAGTGACAGACACGCAGTCGGGCGACGACGCGGTGACCTTCTCCTCCACCTACATCCGAGCCTGCATCGACGCGGGCGACGTGGCCGCCGCGGCGGCGGCGCTCGGACGGCCCCACCGGCTCGACGGCATCGTGGTGAGGGGTGACGGCAGGGGTCGTGAACTGGGCTTCCCCACCGCCAACCTGTCCATGACCAGGTTCGCCGCCGTGCCGGCCGACGGGGTCTACGCCTGCTGGTTCATCCACTCCGACGGCCGCAAGCTCCCGGCCGCCGTGTCGGTCGGCACGAACCCCACGTTCTCCGGGCGGGAACGGCGCGTGGAGGCGTTCGTGCTCGACGTCCAGGAGGACTTCTACGGCCAGCGCGTGGCGCTCGACTTCGTCAGCAGGGTCCGCGGCCAGTTGACGTTCGACAGCGGTGAGGCGCTCGTGGTGGAGATGCACCGCGACGTGGACAAGGTGGGGGCGCTGCTCGGCCTGGGCGGGGCACAAGCCTGAAAGCGCACTTGCGGCACGGTCAGACCTGGCAAGATGCCCGGCAGGGAATGATGCGGACGCTGGGACGGGGAGAGGCGCGGCAGGTGGAGGACCACAAGATCGTCCAGCGCAACATCGCGTTGCAGCGCGAGTGGTACGGGGAGCCCCTGGGTGACCGGGTGCGCCGGCTGGTGGTCGCCTTCCGCGTGTCGCAGGCCCAGCTCGCCGACGTGCTGGGGATCAGCGCGCCCATGCTCAGCCAGGTCATGTCCGGGCGGCGGGCCAAGATCGGCAACCCGTCCGTGCTGGCCCGGATGATCATGCTCGAACGCAAGGTGCTCACGCCCGACGTGGCGACCGGGGCCCCCGAGGCGCTCCAGCGCGCGCTGGAGGACGTGCGGCTCTCCAAGCCGACCGTGAGCCGCGACTCGCTGCCGGTCAACGGCGTGGACACCGAGGCCGTCGTGCTGTCGAGCCTGCGCCGCATCGCGGACCGCCGCGAGCTGTCGCAGGCGGCCGACGTGCTCGGCGAGGACTTCCCCGCGCTGGCCGAACTGCTCCGGCGAGCCGGCAAGGGTCGCTGAATCGGGTGGACTTGGCGTCACCCTCCGTTCCACGATCACGTCGTGCCGTGCAGCCGCAGTGCGGTCGAGCACGCCGGGCACTCCGGTCGGGTACACGCCTGGTAACCTCGACAGTTGGGTCTGGCTGCGTTCCGTGGCGGCCAGTACCGACTAACCCCATCCGTTTCCCTGGTGGGGCCGCACGGAACCGAACACGCACAAGGAGACCCACCTAGTGGCACTGACCACTGACCAGAAGAAGACCATCCTGACCGAGTACGGCGTCCACGACACGGACACCGGCTCCGCCGAGGCCCAGATCGCGCTGCTGAGCAAGCGCATCAGCGACCTGACCGGGCACCTCAGGACCCACAAGCACGACCACCACTCGCGTCGCGGGCTGCTGCTGCTGGTCGGCCGCCGCCGCCGGCTGCTCAACTACCTCGCGAAGGTGGACATCAACCGCTACCGCTCGCTCATCGGGCGTCTCGGTCTGCGTCGTTGACACGCACCGAGGGGGAGTGGCCGGCTTCGGTCGCTCCCCCTCGGCGTACGACCCGGTTTCGGTGTAGAACCCACTACAGGGCGAGAACCAGGACCGGGTAGATCCAAAGAGGAACCAACAGGGCCAGCACGCCGCGAAACGGGACGACCAGTTCGCCGGTCCTCGGTAGTGGTTCCCTGGACGGGCTGAGCGCCAAGGGGCGCTCGCGTAACGCCAGGGGACTTCGATCGAAGACCGGCCTCGTCCGAACCGCGATCCCGCGCCCGAGCGCGCTGCGGCCAAAAGACGAACGAGGAGTTCACTGCATGACTGAAGTAGAGGTCCACGAGACCGCCGCCGTGATCGACAACGGCAAGTTCGGCACCCGCACCATCCGCTTCGAGACCGGCCGCTTCGCGCGGCAGGCCGCGGGCAGCGTCGTCGCCTACCTGGACGACGAGACGATGCTCATGTCGGCCACGACGGCGTCGAAGCACCCCAAGGAGCACTTCGACTTCTTCCCCCTCACGGTGGACGTCGAGGAGCGCATGTACGCCGCGGGCCGCATCCCCGGCTCGTTCTTCCGCCGCGAAGGTCGCCCGTCGACCGACGCGATCCTGACCTGCCGCCTGATCGACCGGCCGCTGCGTCCGTCCTTCGTGGACGGCCTCCGCAACGAGATCCAGGTCGTCATCACGGTGATGAGCCTGAACCCGCAGGACCTGTACGACGTCGTGGCGATCAACGCCGCGTCCGCGTCGACGCAGCTCGCGGGCCTGCCGTTCTCCGGCCCGATCGGTGGCGTCCGCGTCGCCCTCATCGAGGGCCAGTGGGTCGCGTTCCCGACCTACGAGCAGCTGGAGAAGGCCGTGTTCGACATGGTCGTCGCCGGCCGCGTCGTCGGTGACGACGTCGCGATCATGATGGTCGAGGCCGAGGCCACCGACAACGTGATCGACCTGATCGGCGAGGGCGCGACCGCCCCCACCGAGGAGGTCGTGGCCGCGGGTCTCGAAGCCGCGAAGCCGTTCATCAAGGTCCTCGTCGAGGCACAGGCCGAGCTGGCCCGCGTCGCGGCGAAGGAGACCGGCGTGTTCCCGACGTACCCGGCCTACCAGCCGGACGCGTTCGCCGCCGTCGAGGAGGCCGCGTCCAGCGACCTCGCCGCCGCGCTGACCGTGGCGGGCAAGGCCGACCGCGAGTCGCGCATCGACGAGGTCAAGGCCGCCACGCTGGAGAAGCTCGCGGAGCAGTTCGAGGGCCGCGAGAAGGAGATCGGCGCGGCGTTCCGCTCGCTGAACAAGAAGCTGGTCCGCCAGCGCATCCTGCGCGACAACGTGCGCATCGACGGCCGCGGCCTGACCGACATCCGCTCGCTGGGTGCCGAGGTCGCGCTGATCCCCAGGGCGCACGGTTCGGCGCTGTTCGAGCGCGGCGAGACCCAGATCCTGGGTGTCACCACGCTGAACATGCTCCGCATGGAGCAGCAGATCGACTCCCTGACGCCGGAGACGCACAAGCGCTACCTGCACCACTACAACTTCCCGCCCTACTCGACCGGTGAGACCGGCCGGGTCGGGTCGCCGAAGCGCCGCGAGATCGGCCACGGCGCGCTCGCCGAGCGGGCGTTGATGCCGGTGCTGCCCAAGCGCGACGAGTTCCCCTACGCGATCCGCCAGGTCTCCGAGGCGCTGAGCTCCAACGGCTCCACCTCGATGGGCTCGGTCTGCGCGTCGACCATGTCGCTGCTGAACGCCGGTGTGCCCCTCAAGGCGCCGGTGTCCGGCATCGCGATGGGTCTCGTCTCCGACGAGGTCGACGGTGAGACGCGCTACGTCGCCATCACCGACATCCTCGGCGCCGAGGACGCGTTCGGCGACATGGACTTCAAGGTCGCGGGCACCAAGGAGTTCGTGACCGCGCTCCAGCTCGACACCAAGCTGGACGGCATCCCGTCCGAGGTGCTGCGCAAGGCGCTCGGCCAGGCGCGCGACGCGCGGCTCACCATCCTGGAGGTCATGGCCGAGGCCATCGACGCCCCGGACGAGATGAGCCCGTTCTCGCCGCGCGTGACGTCGGTCAAGATCCCGACGGACAAGATCGGCGAGGTCATCGGCCCGAAGGGCAAGATGATCAACTCGATCACCGAGCAGACCGGTGCCGACATCTCGATCGAGGACGACGGCACGATCTACGTCGGCGCTGCGGACGGCCCCTCGGCCGAAGCGGCGATCGACATGATCAACGCGATCGCCAACCCGCAGCTCCCGAAGGTCGGCGAGCGCTTCCTGGGCACCGTGGTGAAGACCGCGGCGTTCGGCGCGTTCGTCTCCCTGCTGCCGGGTCGTGACGGTCTGGTCCACATCTCCAAGCTCGGTGGCGGCAAGCGCATCGGCAAGGTGGAGGACGTCGTCAAGGTGGGCGACAAGCTCCGCGTGGAGATCGCCGACATCGACCAGCGCGGCAAGATCAGCCTCATCGTGGTCTCCGAGGAGACCGCCGCTCCCGAGGCCGCTCCGGCCGACGGCGCCGACGCCCCCGTGCCCGCGGAGTCCGCGGCGCAGTGACGATCAGCGACATGGCGGCGGCCGCGAGTGCTTCTGGCACTCGCGGCCGTCCGCGTCTGAGTCCGTCGAACCGGGCAACCCCCGGCCACCTCCAGAAGCCGGGGACGACGCGTCAGCTCGAACCGTCGGTGCGCCGGAGCGTGCTGCCGTCGGGCCTGCGCGTGATCACCGAGCAGATCCCCACGGTGCGCTCGGCGTCGGTCGGCCTGTGGGTGCAGGTCGGCTCGCGCGACGAGCGCCCCGAGGTCGCGGGCGCCGCGCACTACCTGGAACACCTGCTGTTCAAGGGAACCGCGAACCGCACGGCGGCGGCCATCGCCGAGGAGATCGACGCGGTCGGGGGTGAGCTCAACGCGTTCACCGCGAAGGAGCACACCTGCTACTACGCCCACGTCATCGACGAGGACCTGCCGCTGGCGATGGACCTCGTGTCCGACGTCGTCTTCGAGGCGCTGTGCGAGGAACGTGACTTCGAGACCGAGCGCGGTGTCGTCCTCGAAGAGATCGCGATGCGCGACGACGACCCGGAGGACCTGCTGCACGACGCGTTCTCCGAGGCCCTGATGGGCGGTCACGTCCTGGGCAAGCCGGTGCTCGGCACCGAGGAGTCCATCGGCGCGATGAGCCGCGACGCGCTGTTCACGTTCTACAAGCGCCGCTACACGCTGCCGAAGATGGTGCTCGCGGTCGCGGGCAACGTCGAGCACAACCAGGTGATGCGCTTGGCGCGCAAGGCGTTGGGCGACCGGCTGCGGCGGGAGAGCAGCCCGGTCGCACCGCGCGCGGGGCGGGCGCGCATCGCGCAGGCGAAGAAGCTGGTGCTGCACACCGACGACACCGAGCAGGCGCACCTGATGCTGGGCGTCCGCGCGCTGGACCGGCACGACGAGCGGCGGTTCGCGCTCAACGTGCTCAACGCGGCGCTCGGCGGCGGCATGAGTTCCCGGCTGTTCCAGGAGGTCCGCGAACGGCGGGGCCTGGCGTACCAGGTGTACTCGTCGATCGGTTCCTACGCGGACACCGGCAGCCTGTCCGTCTACGCGGGCTGCCAGCCGGACCGGCTCGGCGACGTCGCGGGCGTGATCCGCGAGGTGCTGCACCAGGTCGCCGACGAGGGCCTGTCGGACGCGGAGGTGGCCAGGGGCAAGGGCCAGCTGCGCGGCGGGCTCGTGCTCGGCCTGGAGGACACCAGCTCGCGGATGTCCCGCATCGGCAAGGGGGAGCTGAACTACAGCGACTACCTGTCGGTGGACGACACCCTCGCGAGGATCGACCAGGTGACGGCCGCCGACGTGGCCCAGCTGGCGAAGGAACTGCTCCGACGGCCGGTCGCGGCCGCCGTGGTCGGCCCGTTCGACCACGCGGACGACCTGCCCTCCCAGGTACACGAGGTGATCTCTTGACGAAGCGTTCCGAGTCCGACGGGCCGCTGCGCGTCGGCGTGATCGGCGCACTTGGCCGGGTCGGCGCCGAGGTGTGCGCCGCGGTCGAGGTGAGCGGCGACATGGAGCTGGTCGCCAGGATCGACGCGGGCGACGAGCTGTCGACGCTGGTCGACGCCCGTGCCGAGGTGGTCGTCGACTTCACCCACCCCGACGTCGTCATGGACACGCTGCGCTTCTGCGTGGACAACGACGTCCACGCCGTCGTCGGCACCTCCGGGTTCGACGCGGCGCGGCTCCAGACGCTCGCGGAGTGGCTGGAGGGCAAGCCGGAGCTGGGTGTGCTCATCGCCCCGAACTTCGCCATCGGCGCCGTGCTGTCCATGCGGTTCGCCGAGATCGCCGCGAAGTACTACGAGTCGGCCGAGGTGGTCGAGCTGCACCACCCGCGCAAGGCGGACGCCCCGTCGGGCACCGCCGCGCACACGGCCCGGCTCATCACCCAGGCCCGCCAGGCCGCCGGGATGGCCCCGATGCCGGACGCCACGACCCAGGAGGCCGACGGGGCCCGCGGGAACCTCGTGGGGGACGTGCGGGTGCACTCGCTGCGCATCTCCGGCCTGATCGCCCACCAGGAGGTCGTGTTCGGCACCGAGGGCGAGACGCTGACGCTCCGGCACGACTCGCTGGACCGCAAGTCGTTCATGCCCGGCGTCCTGCTGGCCCTGCGGTCGATCCACGACCACCCCGGCCTGGCCGTGGGGCTCGACGAGTACATGGACCTGTGACGACCGCATGAGGACCCGGTCCGTCGCCCTGCTGCTGACCGCCGTGCTGGTGGTCTACTTCGTCCTGCTCGGCGGCAAGGGCGTGCTGCTGATCGGCACCGGCGACCCGGTGGGCGTCGGGCTCGGCATCGGCGTGCTGATCCTGCCGCTCGTCGGCGCGTGGATCGCCTGGACGAACCTGCGGTTCGGCCTGAAGACGGAGAAGATGGCCCGGCAGCTCGCCGACGAGGGCGGGCTGCCGGACACGAGCGCGTTGCCGCGCAGGCCGTCCGGCCGCGTCGACCGGGACGCGGCCGACGCGTGGTTCGAGGAGCGCCGGGTGGAGACCGAGGCCGAGCCGGACGACTGGCGCTCGTGGTTCCGGCTGGCGCAGGCCTACGACCTCGCGGGCGACCGGGGCCGGGCACGCGAAACGATGCGCAAAGCGATCTCGCTCTACGGCTGATCGGGCAACTCGTCTCATGTGGAATTGTCCCGATCGCCCCTTTTCGGAACTCGTCCGGTGGAGCCGGTCGGCTGCGGACAGGTGGGTGCGGTGTCGCCGCACCCCGTCTGACCGGTCACGGAGCGGCTGTGGGTCGTCACACCGCGCCGCGGTCGTCCCGCTGCGATATCGCTCCATCACGCAGAGTGGAAAATCCCGAAAGATCCCGTGTTTGAAAGCCGGATGAATTCTTGTTCATCCGGCCTTCACTCTTTTGCGACTTGGTTTGTCCGGTGGACAGTTCGTATCGTAACGGTGTTGGCTTTCGATGGAAGGGCATCACCGTGGGTACCCGAGTGCGGCTGCTGGTCGCGTTCCTGGTCATCGCGACGGCTTTCGGAACGTCGATCGTGTTGACCTGACACCGCTTCAGTTCGAGGTCGCGGCTTCCCGGCCGTCGGCGAGGTCGTACACGTTCGCCCAGTGCCGGAAGACCGCGTGCGACTGCTCCGCGCTCAACGCGAGCGCGTCCAGCACCGACTGCTTCTCCTCGTAGAACGCGATGGCGCGCTCCTCCTCCAGGAACACCGTCGTGAGGTCGGATTCCGCGTACACCAGCGGTTTCGCGTGGCGGGGGAACGTCATCAGCGCCGAGGAGTACCGCAGGGCCGGGTGCCCCGGAGCCGTGAACGGGACGACGCGCAGGGTCAGGTGCGGCCACTCGCACATGAACGCGAGCCGCATCATCTGGTCGTGCATGGTCCGCGGGCCGCCCACGACGAGCCGGAGCGCCGCCTCGTGGAGGTAGAACGTGGACCGGGAGTCCTCCCGCGCCCTCAGGTGCTCCTGGCGGTCGAGCCGCGCCACCATCAGGTCGTCCACGTCGTCGAACCCGTTCGCGCCCGTCGTCTCCAGCAGCGCCTTCGCGTACGCCACGGACTGGAGGAGGCCGGGGACCACCATGGTGTCGTAGCTGGTGAGCGTCAACGCCGATCGCTGGTGCATCACCAGGCACAGCAGGCCGTCCGACGTCGCTCCCGCGTGGCGCCGCACGAAGTAGCCGAGGTCCGGTTCCTGCGCGAGCCGCATGATGCGCTCGCGGGTCGCCTTGTCCGCGCCGCTCTTGCCGAGGAACGTGCCGATCTCCCAGTCGCTGGTGCCGCGCCAGCCCATCTCCAGCTTGCTCAGCTTCGCGGTCGACCACTCCAGCTCCTCGCAGAAAGCGGTGCCCCCCAAGCCAGCGTGCTTGCGCGCCTGGCGCAGTTCCTGCCCGAGCTCCCGGCTCCGCGCGGTGGTGAGGCGCGCGGGAGGCTTGTCATCCGTCTCCATGACGCTCGAAGGTAGTGCCCTCGACGGGGTGGAAGGGCCTACCAGGCAAGGGATTCCGCCCCAAGGAAGTACATTTCGGACCATGTTGGCCGCAGGTCCGAGTCAGTGCAGCCAGCCCGCCATCATCGCGGGGGAGGCCGCCAGGACCGTGAACCTGGCGAAGCGGCCCAGCGCGCCGGTCGTCACGAACAGCGCCGTCGACATGCCTGCCAGACCCGCCAGCACGGTGGTGAACATGAACGGCGGCAGGCCGACGACGGAGCTGACGGCGTGCGTGCCGAACATCCAGTGCGGGTGCCGGTGGCAGCGGACCCGCACGACCTCCAGCCGAGCCTTCCAGCGGAGCCTGAACTCCGACGCGGGCCGCTCGGCCCTCTCCCCGCGCCGCAGGAACGCGGGCAGGTGCAGCGACCCGCGCGCGGCGAGGAAGTACACCAGCTTGCCGAGCACCTGACCGACCCCCACCGCGAGGCCGATCCACCAGCACGAGATGTGGGGCTGCTGGGTCACCAGGCCGATCACGAACAGTTCGATGCTGATGACGGGGAGGATCGCCGATCCCACCGCGACACCGAACGTGAGGCACAACCAGGCTAGGACCACTCGGTCGAGGGTAGCGGCAGATCAGTGGCTCAGCAGTAGGGCCAGGCCCCCTGTCATCCGGATTTCGCGCAGCGGACGCCCACCGGCGTCCAGCGTGCGCACGGTGCCGTCCGGAGCCCAGCCGATGCGCGTGTAGAACGACGTCGAGGCCGCGTCCGCCTCCGGCACCCACACCACCGCGCGGGTCGCGCCCTGGTCGCGCAGCGCGTGCGCGGCCGTGGCGACGAGCCGCCCGCCGTGCCCTCGCCGACCCCACCTCGGCTCGACCAGCAGGCTGCTGACCAGCGCGGTCGTCTCCGCGTCGGCGGGCAGCGAACCGTCGGCGTTCTGGACCTCCTGGTCCGGCGCGGAGCCCGCGACGACGAACCCGACGACCCACTCGCCCTCGGTCGCGAGGAACACGTGCGCGTGCTCGACGGCGTCCGCCCAGGCCCGTTCCGCCTCGGGGAAGTCGAAGTGCTCGAACACCTCCGGCGGCAGCAGGCCCTCGTAGGCCGTGCGCCAGGTGTCGAAGTGGATGCGGGTGATCACCGCGACGTCGTCGGGCTGTGCGGGGCGCACCGCGGCTTCGGCCATGGGGGAAACCTAGTGGGCGGGGTGCCCGCGGGTCCGCTCCGGTGCCGCGTGGCACGGTGAGCGGGTGAAGTACGCCGCGCTGGGGGTCGTGTACGTGGTGTGGGGTTCCACCTACCTCGCGATCCGGCTGACCATCGAGTCCCTGCCGCCGCTGCTGTCCGGCGGCGTCCGCTTCCTGCTGGCCGGAGCCGTGCTGGCGGCCGTCGTGGCCGTGGTGTCCCGAGGGGCGCTGCGGATGACGCGGGCCCAGTTCGGCACCGCCGCGCTGCTGGGCTTCCTGCTGCCCGCGTGGGGCAACGGCCTGGTCGTGGTCGCCGAGCAGCAGGTGTCGTCCGGGCTGGCCGCGCTGCTCATCGCGTCCGTCCCGCTCTACGTCGTGGTGCTGCGGAGGGCGTTCGGCGAACGGCCGCCACCGGTCACGTTCCTCGGCGTCGGCCTGGGACTGGTCGGTCTGTCGGTGCTGGTCCTGCTCGGCCGCTCCGACGGCGGCACGCACGGGTCGGCCTGGTGGGGCCCGTGGCTGGTGCTGCTCGCGTCGCTCGGCTGGTCGGTCGGGTCGTTCCTGAGCGGCAGGCTGCCGACCCCGGCCAACCCGTTCGCGCTGTCCGCCGTGGAGATGCTGGTGGGCGGCGCGGTGATGACCGCGGTCGGGCTCGTGGCGGGGGAGCGGGTCGACTTCGGCTCGGTCACCACCTCGTCGTGGCTGGCCTGGGGGTACCTGGTCGTGTTCGGGTCGCTGCTCGCGTTCAGCTCCTACGTCTACGTGCTGGGCGGGCTGCCGCTGTCGACGGTCGCGACCTACGCCTACGTGAACCCGGTGATCGCGGTGGTGCTCGGGGTGGTCGTCGCGGGCGAGCACTTCGGCGCGGTCCAGTTCCTCGGCGGCGCGCTGGTCGTGGTCGCCGTGGTGCTGGTGGTGAACGCGGAGCGGACCGGACGTCGCCCCGCCGAGGTGGGCGTCGACGACCACCGGCTCGTCCGGTGACCCCGTCCGGCCGACCGGTGCCTGCCCGCGGCCAACCGATCGCGACCTGACGCGGTTCGGCCCGCGAGCCGCACCGGCACCTCCACCCGGTTCACCGAGGCCCCGCCGACCTCCGTCGGTTCTTGTCGGTGGTCGGTGGGAGCATCTCGACCGTGCAGACGATGAGAGCGGACGTGGCCCGTCGGATCGCCTTGGGGGCGCAGGGGTTCACCGACCCCCGGCCCGCCTCACCACCCGGGAGGCGGCACCTGTCCCGCGTGCTGTCGCGGGTCCAGCTGCTCCAGCTCGACTCGGTGAACGTCGCCGTGCGCGCGCACTACATGCCGCTGTTCAGCAGGCTCGGGTCGTACGCGCCGGAGCTGGTCGACGACGCCGCCTGGTCGCACTCGGCGCGCAAGCCCCGGATGCTGGTGGAGTACTGGGCGCACGAGGCGAGCCTGATCCCGGTGGAGGACTGGCCGCTGCTGCACTCCGGCGCGAAGCGCGCAGGGTGGTGGGCCAACTACCGCCCCATCGCCGAGCGGGCGCCCGGCCTGGTCGACGGGATCATGAGGGTGGTGAAGGAGCGGGGGCCGATCGGCGCCGGTGCCATCGAGCGGGAGCTGCTCGGCGAGGGGCCCCGGTCCACCGGCCCGTGGTGGGGGCGGTCGGAGGTCAAGCAGCTGTGCGAGTACCTGTTCGGGCTGGGGGAGCTGACGACCGGGACCCGCAAGAGCTTCGAGCGGCTCTACGACCTGCCGGAGCGGGTGATCCCGGCCTCCGTGCTGGCCCAGCGCGTCGACGCGGCCGAGGGGGCGCGGCGGTTGGTCACGCGGTCCGCCGTGGCGCTGGGCGTGGCGACCGAACCGGACCTGCGGGACTACTACCGGTTGGCGCCGCGCGCCAGCCAGCGGGCGGTGGTCGAACTCGTGGAGTCCGGTGTGCTCGAACCCGTCGCGGTGGAGGGGTGGGCGGCTCCGGCGTACCGGCACGTCGAGGCGAAGGTGCCGAGGAAGGTGTCGGGGCGGGCGCTGCTGTGCCCGTTCGACCCGCTGATCTGGGAGAGGGCCCGGACGGAGCGGATCTTCGGGTTCAGGTACCGCATCGAGATCTACGTGCCCGAGGAGAAGCGGGTGCACGGGTACTACGTGTTCCCGTTCCTGTTGGACGGTGAGCTGGTGGCCAGGGTGGACCTGAAGGCCGACCGGGGGGTGGGGGTGCTGCGGGTGCAGGGGGCGTTCGCGGAGCCCGGCCGGGAGAGCGGGCGGGTGGCGGTGGAACTGGCCGCGGAGTTGAGGCACATGGCCGAGTGGCTGGGTTTGGAGGGGGTCGAGGTGATGCCTCGGGGGGATCTGGCGGGTGCGCTGGCCGCCGTCGTGCGGTGAGGTCGGTGTGCCGGTGGGGGTCTGGTGGTGCTGCCGGTGGGTGGGGATTTGGTGGTGCTGCCGGTGGGGTGAGGGTTGGCTGGCGGGGATTCGTTGGTGTCGTTGGGGTTGGTGATGGTCGGGTCGGGTGGGGAGGGTGTGCTCGGGAGCCCGCGGGGGCGGGTTGAGTGCTTCCCTTGAGGGCGGCTCTCGTCGTGCGGCGTGAGGACTTGTGCTGCTGTGCAGGGCTTTGTGCCCTCATGAAGGAACGGCGTGCGCATCGGGGGTGCGCACGCCGTTGGCTTCTCGGGGTGTGGTCAGGTGCTGGCCGTGGTGATCAGCGCGTCGCCGCTGCCCGTCCTGCCCGTCACGAACAGGCTGGGCTCCTCCGCTGGAGCCTGGGTCGAGACGTCGAGGTCGCTTCGGGCCTTGCCCGAGCGGGAGGAGAGGTCCACCTGGGCCTTGACGCCCGCGCGGACGCCGATGCGGATGGCGCCCGAGCCGGTGGCCAGGGTGATGCGGCCCGACGCCGCGTCGGCGACGGTGACGTCGCCGCTGCCCGTGCGGATCTGCACGTCGTGCTGGACCGCGCCCAGCCAGACGTCGCCGGTGCCCGTGTAGAGGATCGTGTTGCCGCCGATCGACGACACCTCCACGTCGCCGCTGCCGGTCTTGGCCCGCAGACCTGCCAGCATGGGGCCGAGGCGCAGGTCGCCGGAGCCGGAGTTGACCTCGGCCGCCGCGTCGGCGCGGTCGGCGTTGATGTCGCCGGTGCCCGTGGTGATGTCCAGCCTGCCCGCGGCGCCGGTGACGGCCACGTCGGCCGAGCCGGTCTTGCTCGTCACGTGCGAGCCGGACGGGGCGCGCACGACCACCGACAGCGGAACCGCTCGCAGCGGCAGCGCCTTCGAGGACTGCACCTTCAAGCGCTGGCCCACGAGGTCGATCCGCGCGTCGCGGACCGCCTCGGCCGGGCCCACCGGCGGCGGCTTCTGGCTGCCCCCGCCGAACTGGTCGTTGACCCAGCTCAGCAGGCCGCCCAGGCCCGCCGTCCAGGACTCGCCAGCGGACGGGTCGTAGCGGACCTCCACGTGCACGCCCGGCTCGTCCACCAGGTGCACCTGCACGCGGCCGGAGATCAGCGCGATGTCGATCTCCACCACGCCGTCCACGTCGAAACTCTGCTGCCGCACCACATCTGACTCGGTCATGACCACCGATCTCCCCTTCAGCCCTGTACCCAGCCGCGGACCTGCGACTTGCCGCCGCCGCCCTTGTCCTCGCGGTCCTTGGTCGATTCCTGGTGGCCGCCCCACGGGCCGCCCTGGCCCCACTGGCCCTTGCGGCCGTGGCCGCCGCGCGACGAGTTCAGCGCGCCTGCCACCGCCTGCGACACGAACGTGTTGAGCGAGACACCCTGGGTCGACGCGGCCTGCTCGGCCTTCGACTTCAGCTCGTCCAGCAGGCGCAGCGTGATGCGGCTGATGTCACCCGTGGCGTCACCGAAGCCGCGCGGCGGAACTTCCTGCTGCCGCGGTTCGTCCTCCTGGGAGGAGTCGTCGGAGCCGCCGGTCACGACGACCTGCACGTCCCGGCCGTCCAGCCGGACCTCGACCACGCGGTCGTCCAGCGAGGCCGTGACCTCGGCGGCGAGGTCGGACAGTGCGTTCATGATGGCCAGCCGCGCGGCTGGCTCCAGCGCGCCGGACAGCGCGGCGGCCGTGCGTCGGGTGTTGTCGTCCCCGGCGGACGCGGCGGTCGCGAGGTCCTCGCGCAGCGATGCGATGTACGGCGAGAGATCCATGACACCACTATGACGTCATTGGTGATGTCAGTCAAGGAGTTGTGATGTCATCCGTGATGTCGCCTCCGGTGTCACTTCCCGTGGTCGAACGCGGGCAGTCGCGCGGCTAGGCTTCCCGGCGTAATCGAAGCTGGAGAGAGGGTCCGTTGTCGTGACCGAGACGGTGTCGCCGAAGGTGCAGTTGATCGCGAAGACGGAGTTCATCCCACCCGCGGATGTCCCCTGGTCCACGGACACCGACGGTGGTGAGGCGCTGGCCGAGTTCGCGGGTCGCGCGTGCTACCAGTCGTGGAAGAAGCCGAACCCGGCGACGGCCACGAACGAGGGCTACCTCCGGCACATCCTCGAGGTCGGCCACCTGTCGGTGCTGGAGCACGGCACGGTCAGCTTCTACATCTCCGGAATCTCCCGGTCGCTCACCCACGAGCTGATCAGGCACCGCCACTTCTCGTACTCGCAGCTCTCGCAGCGCTACGTGCCCGAGCGCGACGCCGCCATGGTCGAGCCCGAGGCCATCGCGAACGACCCCGAGCTGCACGCCCGCTTCCTGGCCGCGGCCGAGGCCAGCGTGTCCGCGTACAACGACCTCCTCAAGGGCCTGGAGGAGAAGTTCGCCGACGTGCCGAGCGCGACCCTGCGCCGCAAGCAGGCCCGCCAGGCCGCCCGTTCGGTGCTCCCCAACGCGACCGAGACCCGGATCGTCGTCACCGGCAACTACCGGGCGTGGCGGCACTTCATCGCGATGCGGGCCTCGGAGCACGCCGACGTGGAGATCCGCGACCTGGCCGTGGAGTGCCTGCGCCAGCTCCAGAAGGCCGCGCCGAACGCGTTCGCCGACTTCGTCATCTCGTCGCTGCCCGACGGCAGCGAGGTCGCGTCCAGCCCGCTCGTCAGCGAAGGCTGAGGGCCGCGGTGAGGCGGTTGGTCGTCGACGTCCGGCCGGGTGACTACAGCGTCGCCCGACTGGCGCCGGACGCACCCGTGCCCGCCGGCCTCCTGGACGCGCCCGGTCTGGTGTCGGTCACGCGGACGCCGGACGAGCTGTCGATCGTGTGCCCGACGGAGGTCGTGCCCGTGTCCGACACCGACGACCACGGCTGGCGGCTGCTGACGGTCCGCGGACCGCTGGAGTTCACGCTGACCGGCATCATGGCCGCGCTGTCCGGCGAGCTGGCGGCGGCGGGCGTGAGCCTGTTCGCGCTGTCCACCTACGACACCGACCACCTGCTGGTGAAGGGCGAGAACCTGGAGCGGGCGGCGCTCGCCCTCAGCGAAGCGGGCCACGACGTCGTCGGGGTCTGAGCAACGCGGGAGCCGCCGCGGCCGATAGAAGCAACAAATCACGAATCCGTGAAACCCGGCGGCCCTCCGGACGGTCTCAGCTAGGGTCCGGCTGGTCCGTTCGGTTGAGGAGTCGCGTCGGTGAACCCACAGCAAGGCGTGTCCGCGCAGCCCAGGGTCATCGCGGGTAGGTACACCCTGCTCGTGGAGCTGGGCCGCGGCGGCATGGGCGTCGTGTGGCGGGCGCAGGACAACGTCATCGGCAGGCACGTCGCCATCAAGGAACTGCACCTCCCCGACGGCGTGCCCACCGAGGAGCGCCACGTCCTGGAGGAGCGCGTGCTCCGCGAGGCGCGCGCGGCGGGCAGGCTGAACGACCCGGCCGTGGTGACGGTGTTCGACGTGGTCGTCGAGAACCGGATGACCTACATCGTGATGGAGCTGGTCGAGGCGGCGACGCTGTCGACCCTCATCAACCGGCAGGGCCCGATGCCGCCCGAGCGCGTGTCGTCGATGGCGCAGCAGCTGCTGTCCGCGCTGGAGGCGGCGCACGCGGCGGGCATCGTGCACCGCGACGTGAAGCCCGGCAACATCATGGTCCGCCCCGACGGCCGGGTGAAGCTGACGGACTTCGGCATCGCCCAGGCCGTGGACGACCCGCGCCTGACCACCAGCGGCAGCCTCATCGGCTCCCCCGCGTACATGGCGCCCGAGCGCATCCACGGCAACGAGGCCTCACCCGCCTCCGACCTGTGGGCCCTCGGCGCGACCCTCTGCTACGCCATCGAGGGCGTCAGCCCGTACGAGCGGGCCTCCACGGCGTCCACGCTGCACGCCATCATGAACGAGACACCCCGCCTGACCAGGGCGCACGGTGTGCTGGCCGCCGTCATCACCGGCTTGCTGATGGGCGACCCGAACGCCCGCCTCAACGGCCCGCAGGCGCGCGCCATGCTCGAACGGCACGCCGCCAACCCGACACCGCCGCACGGCTTCACACCCACCCAGGCGACGACCGCGCACTACCCGAACTCGCCGGGCGCCGCGCCGGGGAAGAGCACCGCCCACAAGGTCGCGCTCATCGCCGCCGCCTCCGTCGCCGCGGCCGCCGTGTTCACCGGGGGCGTCTACACGCACAAGTTCTTCACCACCACGGCCGCGGGCGGCGGTGCCGCCGAGCCGACGCTGACCTACGGCGAGACCGGCGACATCCCGGTGTTCGAGCTGTACGACAAGTACTGCTCGGACGGCAGGTTCGCGAAGGACGCCCAGTTCAAGAGCGGCAGCCAGGTCGAGTGCACGTCGTCGCACAACATCCAGGTCTTCGCCGACTCCGAGACGCTCGGCGCCAAGAAGGACCTGACCTACCCCGGCGTCGAGGCGCTGGGCGGGTACGCGGAGAACTACTGCGCGATGTTCTTCAACTCGGGCCGGGTCTCCTACACCGACAAGTCCGACCTCAAGTTCGGCGCGCTCGTGCCGACCGCGAAGGCGTGGGACCCCGACAGGGGCACCGGCGACCGCAAGGTGTTCTGCCTGGCGTGGCGGTCGGACGGCGCCAAGATCGACAAGTCGATCGTCGTCGAGGAATCCTGATCGGTACCCAGGAGTAGCGTTCACCCCCATGGGTCTCGCACGCGATGAGCGCAAGCAGTTGAGCGATCTGTTCGAGCAGGTGGGGCCGGAGGCGCCGACGCTGTGCTCGCCGTGGACGACGAAGGACCTGGCCGCCCACCTGGTCATCCGCGAACGGCGGCTGGACGCCGCGCCCGGCATCGCCCTGAAGCCGCTCTCCGGCTACACGCGGAAGGTGCAGGACGGCTACGCCGCGAAGCCGTGGCCGGAGCTGGTCGACCTGGTCCGCACCGGACCGCCGGTCTTCTCGCCGTACAAGCTGGCCGACGAGCTGGTCAACGCGGGGGAGTACTTCATCCACCACGAGGACGTCCGCCGCGCCCGCGAGGGGTGGGAGCCGAGGTCGCCCGACCCGATCCGCGACGCCGCGTTGTGGAAGATGCTCAGGTTCACCGGCAAGTTCGCCTACCGGAGCAGCCCCGTCGGGCTCGTGTTCCGCCGCCCGAACGGGGACTCGGTCACCCTCAAGCAGGGCCCGACGCCCGTCGTGGTGACCGGCGAGCCCGGTGAACTGGTGCTGCTCGCGTCGGGTCGCAAGGCCGTTCGGGTCGAGTTCGACGGCGACGAGGCGGCCGTGGCGGCGGTGCGGGGGCTCGACACGGGCATGTGAGGCGAACGCTCCGCGTGAAGTCGGTCACGTGGGGCGACCACCACCGTCCACCTCGGTGGTTACGGGCGGGCGCACTGGAGGTAGCGTTTGCCCCATGACCGGATGCCCGACCGCCTCACCCGGCCGCCCTTTCGGCCGCGTGCTCACCGCCATGGTCACACCGTTCGACGCCCACGGGGCGGTGGACCTGGACAAGGCGCAGCAGCTCGCCAAATACCTGGTCGAGCTGGGCAACGACGGTCTCGTGATCAACGGCACCACGGGCGAGAGCCCCACGACCAACGAGGGCGAGAAGACGGACCTGATCCGCGCCGTCGTCGACGCCGTGGGTGACCGCGCGACCGTCGTCAGCGGAGCAGGCTCGTACGACACCGCGCACAGCGTCCTGGCGGCCCAGCGGGCCGAGGCCGCTGGTGCGCACGGCCTCCTCGTGGTCACGCCGTACTACTCGCGGCCCACGCAGCGCGGCCTCGTCGCGCACTTCTCCGCGGTCGCGGACGCCGTCGACATGCCCGTGATGCTGTACGACATCCCGCCGCGCTCCATCGTGCCCATCGAGGTCGCCACCCTCCAGGAACTGGCGCAGCACCCGCGCATCGTCGCCGTGAAGGACGCCAAGGGCGACCTGCACGCTGGCCAGCGCGTGATGGCCACGACCGACCTGGCGTACTACTCCGGTGACGACCCGTTGAACCTGCCGTGGCTCTCGGTCGGTGCCGTCGGGGTGGTGAGCGTGATCGGCCACCTCGCCGCTGACCGCATTCGCACGATGATCGACGCCTTCGAAGCGGGCGACGTGGCGGGAGCGCGGGCGATCAGCCACGGCCTGCTGCCGTTGCTCCAGCCCTTCACCCGGATGCCGGGGGTCACCTACGCGAAGGCGGGGCTGCGGCTGCGCGGTGTCGACGTGGGCGACCCGAGGCTGCCGTTGGTGCCATCCACGCCGGACGAGATCGGTTCCATCTCCGCCGACCTCGCAGCCGCCGCCATTTCCCTTGGGGTTTCTGCATGAACGTTCCCACCCAGCCTCCGCCCGTGCTGCCCGAGGGCGGTCTCCGCATCGTCGCCCTCGGTGGCATCGGCGAGGTCGGCCGCAACATGACCGTGTTCGAGCACGCCGGACGGCTGCTCATCGTGGACTGCGGCGTGCTCTTCCCGGAGGACGACCAGCCGGGCGTCGACCTGATCCTCCCGGACTTCCGCGCCATCGAGGACCGCCTGGAGGACATCGACGCCCTCGTCCTCACCCACGGTCACGAGGACCACATCGGCGCGGTCCCGTTCCTGCTGAAGCTCCGCCCCGACCTCCCGGTCGTCGGCTCCCGCTTCACCCTCGCGCTGCTCACCGCCAAGTGCCGCGAACACCGCCAGGTCCCCAAGGTCGTCGAGGTCAAGGAGGGCGAACTCCGCTCCTACGGCCCGTTCGACCTGGAGTTCTTCGCTGTCAACCACTCCATCCCGGACGCACTGGCAGTGGCCATCCGCACCCCGGCAGGCCTGGTCCTGCACACCGGCGACATCAAGCTCGACCAGCTCCCGCTCGACGGCAGGCTCACCGACCTCGCGGGCTTCTCCCGCCTGGGCGACGAGGGCGTCGACCTGTTCCTGGTGGACTCCACGAACGCCGAGGTCCCCGGCTTCGTGGTCCCGGAACGGGAGATCGGCCCGGTCCTCGACAACGTCATCCGCAAGGCGAGCCAGCGCGTCATAGTCGCCTGCTTCGCCAGCCACGTGCACCGCGTCCAGCAGGTCCTGGACGTGGCGGTCGCCCACGGCCGCCGCGTCGCCCTGGTGGGCCGCTCGATGGTCCGCAACATGGGCATCGCGGCGGAGCTGGGCCTGCTCAAGGTCCCCAACGGCCTCTTCGTCGACCTGGACGAGGCCATGCGCCTCCCGGAGAACGAGGTCCTCTTCGTCTCCACCGGCTCCCAGGGCGAGCCCCTGTCGGCGCTGTCGAGGATGGCCAGGGGCGAGCACCGCCAGATCTCCATCCAGGCGGGCGACACCATCGTCCTGGCCAGCTCCCTCATCCCCGGCAACGAGAACGCCGTTTTCGGAGTCGTCAACGGCCTGGCCAGGCTCGGTGCCACGGTCGTGCACCAGGGCAACGCCAAGGTCCACGTCTCCGGCCACTCGCCCGCGGGCGAACTGCTGTTCCTCTACAACGCGGTCCGCCCGAGCAACGTCATGCCGGTCCACGGCGAATGGCGCCACCTCCGCGCCAACGCGGCACTGGCCGTCAGCACCGGCGTGGACCCGGAACACGTGGTCATCGCCGAGGACGGCGTGGTGGTGGACCTCATCGACGGCAAAGCGTCGGTGGCGGGTCGAGTGGTGGTGGGCCACGTCTACGTCGACGGCCTCTCGGTGGGCGACGTGGGCGAGTCGACGTTGTCGGACAGGCTGGTCCTGGGCGAGGGCGGCTTCATCTCCATCAGCGTCGCGATCGACAGCAACAACGGTCGCGCGGTAAGCCCTCCCACCGTCTCCGGCCGAGGCTTCTCCGACGACCCGAAAGCACTGGACCAGGCGGTGTCCTTGGTCGAAATGGAACTGTCGAGGACAGAGGCGGAAGGCATCACGGACACCCACCGCATCGCCCAGGCGGTGCGCCGCGTGGTGGGCCGCTGGGTAGCGGAAACCTACAGGCGCAGGCCGATGATCGTCCCCACGATCATCCCGGTCTGAGAAAACAAACCAAGACAAGCCAAAACTGGGGCCACCTGAGGGTGGCCCCAGTGGCATTTTCCGGCTGAACGGATGCCATTCGCCAACCTGGGCGGGACGAGTGTCCTGAAGCAGTGGCCGATTTTGCTCGGGGGATTCGACCCTTGAAATTGGTCGGGCCCGAGGCCCCGTTCCTGCCCTTTGGGCCCGTCCCAGTCGAATACCCAAAACAAGGGTCCCGCCCAGCCCTGCACGCCAGAAGCAACCTCACCCACACCGAGCAGCTTCATCGGCGGCAGCCTCAGCCAGCCGATTCACGATCCGCTCCAGGGCCAGCAGGTCCTCCCCCTCCAACGTCCCCAGCAACCCCCGGAAGTGCTCAGTCCCGGCAGCTTCCAACCGAGCCACCAGAGCCCGCCCGTCCTCGGTAGGCTCAACCAGCCGAACCCGTCGATCGCTCGGATCCTCCCGCCGGCCGACGAGGCCCTGCGCGACCAACCGGTCGACCAACCCGGTCACCGTCGCGGACCCGACGCCGAGTCCCCGCACCAGTTCCTGGCTCGACCGAGCCCCGCCCATCGACAGCATCAACAGCACCTTCAACTGCTGCATGGTCAGGTTGACCTGCAACAACGGGTTCGTGTGGGTAGAGGCGACGAGTCTCTGCAACCGCTGCTGGGCCAGTACCACCCGGTCAACCAGTTGAGCCTTCGCCGCGTCCCGCACCACCTGAAGGTAACAGCTCGACCAACGTCGGATAATATTTCGCCTCGCGCTAAATATCTGTCCCAGGCTAAACGTCTAGCTGGAGTCGCCGCATGACCTCGTTGGCCAGACTGAGCCTCGCCAACCGCGCCCTGGTAGCGCTGGTGGCGATCATCGCCACCGCGTTCGGGATCTACGCGATCCCGTCCCTCAAGCAGGAACTGCTGCCCTCGCTGGAGTTCCCGGCCGCCGTGGTCATCGCCCCCTTCCAGGGCGCCAACCCGGAGCTGGTCGAGGAACAGGTCGCGAAGCCGATCGAGACCGCCGTCCGCGGCGTGGCGGGCGTCACCGACGTGACGTCCACGTCCCGCGACGGCGCCGCCACCGTCCAGGTGCAGTTCGACTTCGGCCTGCCCGTGGCGGACGTGGTGAACGACCTCCAGCAGGCGTTGACCCGCATCCGCACCCAGCTCCCCGAAGGTGTCGACCCGCAGGTCGTCGCGGGCAGCACCGACAACCTCCCGGCCGTCGTCCTCGCGGTCAGCGCCGACACCGACCAGCGCGAGCTGGCGGACGAGGTCTCCAAGACCGTCCTCCCGGAACTCCAGGCGCTGACCGGTGTCCGCGAAGCCGCCGTGACCGGTGCCCGCAAGCAGAACCTGTCCATCACCCCGGACCCGGCCAAGCTGGCGGCGGCGAAGATCGCGCCCACGGCCATCCCGGAAGCGTTGCGCGCCAACGGTGTCTCCATCCCGGCGGGCACGCTGACCGAGGGCGACAAGAGCCTGAGCGTCCAGGTCGGCGGCAAGCTGTCCACTGTGGACCAGGTGCGCGAGCTGCGCGTGTCCGGTGCCCGCCTCGGCGACGTCGCGACGATCGAGCGGACGCCGGCGCCCGCCACGTCCATCACCCGCACCAACGGCAAGGACAGCCTCGGCATCTCGATGACGCTGGCGCCGGACGGCAACGCCGTCGCGCTCTCCCACGAGGTGCGCGACAGGCTGCCGCAGCTCGCCTCCGCGCTCGGCGGTGGCGCGGCGCTGACGATCGTGTTCGACCAGGCGCCGTTCGTGGAGAAGTCCATCGAGGGCCTCACCTCCGAGGGCGCGCTGGGACTGCTGTTCGCCGTCCTGGTGATCCTGGTCTTCCTGTTCTCCGTCCGCTCCACGCTCGTCACGGCGGTCTCCATCCCGCTGTCCGTGCTGGTCGCGCTGATCGCCCTGTGGATCGGCGACTACTCGCTGAACGTCCTCACGCTCGGCGGCCTGACCATCGCCATCGGCCGCGTCGTCGACGACTCGATCGTGGTGCTGGAGAACATCAAACGACACCTGTCCTACGGCGAGGACAAGCGCAGGGCCGTGCTCGACGGCGTCCGCGAGGTCGCGGGGGCGGTGACCGCGTCGACGTTGACGACGGTCGCGGTGTTCCTGCCGATCGCCGTCGTCGGCGGTCTGATCGGCCAGCTGTTCTCCGCGTTCGCCATCACCGTCACGGTCGCGCTGGTCGCCTCGCTGCTGGTGTCGCTGACCGTGATCCCCGTGCTGGCGTTCTGGTTCCTCAAGCCGGGCAAGGACGACGGCCCCGAGGCCGCCGAGCGCGAGCGGAAGAACGTCCTCCAGCGGATCTACGTCCCGATCCTGAGGTTCGCCACGCGCAGGCGCCTGACCACGGTGCTCATCGCCGTGGTCGTGTTCGTCGGCACGCTCGGCCTGGTTCCGCTGCTCCAGACCAACTTCATCGACTCCTCCGGCCAGAACACCCTGAGCCTCAAGCAGGAGATGCCCGTCGGCACCAGCCTCGCGGCCACCGACGCGGCGGCCAAGAAGGTCGAGGACGTGCTCGGCGAGGTCGAAGCCGTCGAGACCTACCAGGTCACCATCGGCTCGCAGCAGGGCTTCGCGGCCTTCGGCGGCGGAGGGAACTCGGCCACCGCGTCGTTCTCGATCACCTTGCGGGAGGGCACCGACACGCCCGCCGTCGAGGCGGACCTCCGCGAGCGCACCAGGTCCCTCGCCGACGCCGGTGACATCACCGTCGGCGCGGGCGGCGGTGGCGGCGGGTTCAACGCCAACACCGTGGCCGTGTCCGTCACGGCGGCCGACACCGACGTGCTGCGCCGGGCGTCCGACCAGGTCCGCGACGCGGTGCAGGGCACGGCGGGCCTCACCGACGTGACCAGCGACCTCGGCGACAGCGCGCCGCGCGTCCAGATCACGCTCGACCGCGCGGCGGCGGCCCCGACCGGTCTCACCGACGCCGCGGTCGGCCAGCTCGTCGCGCAGGCGTTCCGCGGTGCGACGATCGCGCAGCTCACGATCGACGGCGAGCAGCAGGACGTGGTGCTGCGCGGCGCCCCCGCTCCGACGGACCTGGAGCAGGTCAAGGCGCTGCCGCTGGCCGGTGGGCTCAGGCTCGGCGACATCGCCTCGGTGACGCAGGTCGACGGCCCGGTGCAGATCAAGCGGGTCGACGGCGACCGCAGCGCGACGGTGTCGGCCACCGCTACCGACCAGAACATCGGCGCGGTCACGGCGGAGCTCCAGAAGAAGCTCGACGGCCTCACCCTGCCCGCGGGCGCCGCGTTCTCCATCGGCGGCGTCAGCGCGGACCAGCAGGCGGCCTTCGGCGACCTCGGCCTCGCGCTGCTCGTGGCCATCGCGATCGTGTTCCTGATCATGGTGGTCACGTTCCGCAGCCTCGTCCAGCCGCTGATCCTGCTGGTGTCCATCCCGTTCGCGGCCACCGGCGCCATCGCGCTGCTGCTCGCGACGGACACCGCGCTGGGCGTCCCCGCGCTGATCGGCGTGCTGATGCTCGTCGGCATCGTCGTGACCAACGCGATCGTGCTGATGGACCTGATCAACCAGTACCGGGCACAGGGGATGGGCATCCAGGAGGCGGTGGTCGAGGGCGGCAGGCGCAGGCTCCGCCCGATCCTGATGACCGCCGCGGCGACCATCTTCGCCCTGGCCCCCATGGCGCTGGGCATCACCGGCAGCGGCGGGTTCATCTCGCAGCCGCTCGCCATCGTCGTCATCGGCGGCCTGGTCAGCTCGACCCTGCTGACCCTCGTCCTGGTGCCGACGCTCTACACCGTGGTGGAGAACACCAAGGAGCGCTTCCGCCGCAAGCCCGCCGAGGCGGACGAGCCGGAACGCGAACTGGTGCACAGCTAGTCGCCGTCGGCGCGTGGAGCCCCAGGGCCTCCACGCGCCGACGTGCGTCACCCCGATTCCCGGCGTGACGCGGTTTCCCGGTCAGCCGCTGTCCGACAAGCCGTGCCCCGCGTCGTCGACAGGGCGCCACGGGCTGCTGCCCGTCGTCGGCCTGGTCGGGTCCTGGAACCTCGGCAGGTCCGGCTCGTCAGCTCGCAGCGGCACCAGGCCCGCCGTGATGGCGCGCATGATCCGCTCGTGGGCCCGCCGCGCGTCGCCCGCCCGGCCCGCCGACAGGTCCGACAGGTCGACCGGGGCGCCGAAGTGGACCTTCAGCGCGGGCCGGGTGCGGATCGAGCGCCACCACGAGGTCGCGTAGGGCAGGAGGTCGCGCCAGCCCTCCGGGTGCAGGTTGCCCCAGTACATGGCCTCGTGCGCGCCCCACTGGCTGATCGGCACGACGACCGCGCCGCTCGTCAGGGCGATCCGCGCCACACCGGTCTTGGCGCGTTCTGGCCACAGGCCGGGGTCGAGGCTGATGCGGCCCTCGGGGTAGACGGCGATCGGGTCGCCGCCCTCGCGCAGCGCGTCGACGCTGCGCTGCATGGCCTCGCCGACGTTCGCCGAGCGCCGGTCGACCCGCAGGTGACCGGACGCCTTGAGCAGCGGACCGATGACGGGGGCGTCGAGCAGGCCCCCCGCCAGCATGAACCTCGGCGCGACGCGGATCCGGCGGCACGCGGCGACCAGCACGAGCGGGTCGAGGTTGCCGATGTGGTTGGAGGCCAGCAGCAGGGGGCGACCGCGCAGGGACGCGGGGATGTCGCCGGTGACGTGGAGCCGTCCGGTCACGCCGATGACGACGCGGTCGACCGCGATCAGCACACGCCACAGAAGAGGGGTGGACACGGCGGGCAGATTACGGCGTGTCGGAGGTTCGCTCTGGGCGTTCCGGGCAACCATGAGGCTGGACCTTCTCATGCCCGCTCGGGTGTGCGGCCGCCGGTGATCTCTCTGGTGCCGGTGTGACTGGAATGACCGGAGTGACGAAAAGGAATACGGTAGGACGCTATGGCGGGCCGAACGGGGACCTCGCGCAAGGGCACGACACGCGGCAAGACCGGGTCGAAGCCCCGGTCCAGCACGTCCGGGACACGGGCCAAGGCTCCGGCGCGGAAGGCGCCCGCCCGCAAGGCGCCCGCGCGCAGGTCGTCCGGCGGCGCGACCGTCGGAAGGGCTTGGGGTCTGCTGGGCCGCGGCGTCGGCGGCGCGGTCCGCGCTGTCGGCCGCACCAAGGACCTCGACCCGGCGCACCGCCGTGACGGGTTGGGGCTGCTGCTCATCTCGCTGGCCGTGATCACCGCCGCGGGCGTGTGGTGGCGGTCGGGCGGCCCGGTCGGCGCGTGGGTCGACGTGGCCGTGCGCAGCTCCGTCGGCAACGCGGCCATCGTGCTGCCCGCCGTGCTGCTGGCGGTCGGCGTCATCCTCATGCGCACCGAGCCGAACCCGGACACCCGGCCGCGCCTGGTGGTCGGCGGCCTGCTCGTCGGCGTCGCCGTGCTCGGCCTGCTGCACATGCTGGGCGGTCTCCCGGCCGAGCCGGTCGCCCGCCGCACGGCCGGTGGCGCGCTCGGCTACCTCTCCGGCGGGTTCCTGGCCCAGGGCCTCACCACGTGGGTCGCGGCACCGCTGCTGATCCTGGTCGGCCTCTACGGCGTGCTCGTGTTCACCGGCAGGTCCGTGCGCCAGGTGCTGGAGGCGCTCAAGCCCGGCGACGTCGAGGACTTCGACGCCGACGAGGACCTCGACGACCTCCCGGAGGAGGGCAAGACGGTCAAGCTGCGCAGGCCGTCGCGCAACCGCCGCCAGGCCGCGGCCAAGGACACCGTCCAGCCCGAGCTGCCGCTGGACGAGGAGGAGGACGAGACCCCCGTCCCGCCGCCGCGCCGCAGGCCGAGGGAGAAGGTGCCCGCGGCGGTGGCGGCCGAGGCCGTCGAGAGGCCGAGCAAGGAGCCGCTCGTCTCGCGGGCCGTCGAGGGCGACTACAAGCTGCCGCCGCCGACGGTCCTGAAGGACGGCGACGCGCCGAAGACCCGCAGCAAGGCCAACGACCTGATGATCGAGGCCATCTCCGGCGTCCTCGACCAGTTCTCGATCGACGCCCAGGTCACCGGTTTCACCCGCGGCCCGACCGTCACGCGCTACGAGGTGGAGCTCGGGCCCGGCGTGAAGGTCGAGAAGATCACCGCGCTGACCAAGAACATCGCGTACGCCGTCGCGACGGACAACGTGCGGCTGCTCGCGCCGATCCCCGGCAAGTCCGCCGTCGGCATCGAGGTGCCCAACAGCGACCGCGAGATGGTGCGGCTCGGTGACGTCCTGCGCGCGCCGTCCACGATCAGCGACAACCACCCGATGCTCATCGGGCTGGGCAAGGACATCGAGGGCAACTTCGTCACGGCGAACCTCACGAAGATGCCCCACCTCCTGGTGGCCGGTTCGACCGGTTCCGGCAAGTCGAGCTTCGTGAACTCGATGCTCGTGTCGCTGCTGGCGCGGGCCACCCCGGACGAGGTCCGGATGATCCTGATCGACCCGAAGATGGTCGAGCTGACGCCGTACGAGGGCATCCCGCACCTGATCACGCCCATCATCACCCAGCCGAAGAAGGCCGCCGCCGCGCTGGCCTGGCTGGTGGAGGAGATGGAGCAGCGCTACCAGGACATGCAGGTCAACCGGGTGCGGCACATCGACGACTTCAACCGGAAGGTGAAGTCCGGCGAGATCACCGCGCCGCCCGGCAGCGAGCGCGAGTACCGGCCGTACCCCTACATCATGGCGATCGTCGACGAGCTGGCCGACCTGATGATGACGGCCCCGCGCGACGTCGAGGACGCGATCGTCCGCATCACCCAGAAGGCCCGCGCCGCGGGCATCCACCTGGTGCTGGCGACGCAGCGGCCGTCGGTGGACGTGGTGACCGGCCTGATCAAGACCAACGTGCCGTCGCGGCTGGCGTTCGCCACGTCGTCGCTGACCGACTCGCGGGTCATCCTCGACCAGCCAGGCGCGGAGAAGCTGATCGGCATGGGCGACGCGCTGTACCTGCCGATGGGCGCCTCGAAGTCGGTGCGCGTGCAGGGCGCGTTCGTCGGCGACGAGGAGATCACCGAGATCGTCGACTTCGTCAAGAACCAGGCGCAGCCGGAGTACACGGACGGCGTCACGGCGGCGAAGGCGGGGGAGAAGAAGGAGATCGACGCCGACATCGGCGACGACCTCGACCTGCTGGTGCAGGCCACCGAGCTGATCGTCACGTCCCAGTTCGGGTCGACGTCGATGCTCCAGCGCAAGCTGCGCGTCGGCTTCGCCAAGGCGGGCAGGCTGATGGACCTGCTGGAGACGCGCGGCGTGGTCGGCCCGTCGGAGGGCTCGAAGGCCCGCGAGGTGCTGATCAAGCCGGACGAGCTGGACTCCGTGCTGTACCTGATGCGCGGTGGTGGCGGGCCGGAGCCCGACGACGACTGACCGGTGCCGGGGCGGGCCGGGAGAAGGCCCGCCCCGACGGCCGGACTACTTCGCGTACGCCGCGGCCTTCGCCTGGACGTTGAACTTGGCGACCGCGTCGGCGGTGCTCACCGAACTCGCGCCGAACTCGCGGACGGCCGCGTAGTACAGGTCGGCCGTGCGGTTGCACGCCCAGTTGCCCGCGCACTGGAAGTACATGTCGGACTTGAAGTTGTTGTCGATCCTCAACCGGCTCGTCTCGTTGAACCGGTTCTGCCGCTTGTAGTTGCGGTAGCCGAAGTCGTGGCGGTGGCACGCGGGCAGGAACTTGAAGCCGAACGGGTTGTCCGGCGACCACGAACAGCCGTCGTCCGACCAGTCGAGCTGGTCCGCGTTGGGCCGCTGGGCCTTGAGCGCGCTGAACTGCGCCAGCGTCTTGCTGAACAGGTAGTTGTCCGTGACCGCCGGGGCGTCGATGGCTTGGGCCGTACCGGCCCCGAGCACCAGCGCCAGCACGGCGACGAACGCGGCGACGGTGGTGCGGGACATGCGGCGCAGGGAATTCGCGAGCAAGTTGTGCCCCCTCGTGAGTAGTTGTGATGTGGTTCATACATCTACTCGTGGCACCTATGTCACCCCTATACGGCGTAAAAATCGACAACAATGGGTGAATCGTCGAGAGCCTTGCCCCAGGGGTAAAAGTTCTTGACCCGCGACCGCATTGTGCGGCGCCCCGCGGGGGTTCGGGAAAACGAATTGAAGATCACCGCGCGACGCCGTTCGGAGGAGCTACGAGATCGTCTCGTCGTGGTCGTCGCCCCGGTCCAGGAACCGGCGGATCTCCGGCTCGTCGGGGATCTCCTCGCGAGGTTCGGGGTCGACCAGCCGCTCGGCGATCGGGACCGCCTCGTCCGCCCACGCGGGCTGGAAACCCTCTCCGGGGAGGAGGCCGTGCCTGCGGGCGAACTCCTCGGCGGAATCGCGGATGGACTCCCGCAGCGTGCCGATGACGACGGTTTCGGCCGTGTAGGTCAGTTCCACGAGCAGGGCGCGGACGCGGTCGAGCTGGTCCTCCTCGCCGGTGGTGGCGGCCAGGTGCGGCCAGAGCCTGCGCTCGAAGATCTCGACGAACTCGCCGGCGATCCGGTCCGTCTCGTCGCGCAGGACGGTGAACTTGTCCAGCACGTCGTCGCTCGGCAGCCCGAGGCCCGTCAACCGGTTGCCCGCGTCGAGCGCCCAGCGGCGGCAGTGCGGCCAGCCGTGGCGCCACCGGACGAGACCCAGTTGCAGCGCGCGGCGCAGCAGCCGCGGCCGGAGGCTGCCGGTGGGGACGAGCCTGCTGATGTCCCGGACGCGGATGCGCACCCAGTCGTCGGGGCCCTCCGCGTCGCCGACGCCGAGGACGGCGGCGACGCTCGCGCCCTTCTCCCGCGCCGCCACGAGTTCCGCGATGGCGGGCAGCGAGAAGCCCCTGGCCTGGAGCCGCTGCACGAGCGTGAGGCGTTCCAGGTGCGACGCGTCGTAGTGCGCGACGCGACCCTGCCTGCGCGGCGGGTGCAGCACGCCCTTGGTCTGGTACATGCGGATCGTGCTGCTCGGCAGCCCCGCCCGCGCGGCGAGTTCGTCGACCGTCAACTGCTCGCCGCTGGGTGGGGACACGTCAGCCATCCTGGGTGCGTGGCACTCGCACAGTCAAGACTCTTCTAGTGTTCGTTAGAACGGTCGAGGTGGAGCAGCATCCGCGAGTTCCCCAGCGTGTTCGGCTTCACGTAGGACAGGTCGAGGAACTCGGCGACGCCCTCGTCCACCGAGCGCCGGATCTCCTCGTACACCTCCGGCGACACCGGCGTCCCGTCGATCTCGACGAAGCCGTGCTTGCCGAAGAACTCCGTCTCGAAGGTCAGCACGAAGATCCGCGACAGCTCCAGCTCCCGCGCGACGGTCACGAGCTGCGCCACGATCCGGTGACCCAGGCCCCTGCCGAGCGCCGCCGGGTCGACCGCGACCGTCCTGATCTCGGCCAGGTCCTCCCACAGCACGTGCAGCGCGCCGCAGCCCCTGACGACCCCGTCGACCTCGGCCACCCAGAACTCCTGCACGTCCTCGTACAGGGTGACCAGGGGTTTCTCCAGCAGGACCTTGCCGACGTACTGGTCGACCAGCGCCTTCATCGCCCGCACATCGCTGGTGCGGGCCCTTCGCACGACTACGCCACCGCTCACGACCGCTGAATTTAGTGCCGCGCCCGAACTTCGCCGGTGTCACGTGTCCCACTGGCGTGGAGGGAGTGAATTCCAGTCAACGAGCCCTGGCCGGTTACCCTGGGCGCGTGTCCACTCCCACCACGTCCAAGCGCGTAGCCATGCTCACTCTCGGGTGCGCCCGCAACGAGGTCGACTCGGAGGAGCTCGCCGGGCGGCTGACGAGCGGCGGGTGGGAACTGGTCGACACCGACGACGGCGCCGCCGACGTCGTGGTGGTCAACACCTGCGGTTTCGTCGAGTCCGCGAAGAAGGACTCCATCGACACGCTGCTGGCGGCGTCGGACAGCGGCGCGAAGGTCGTCGCGGTCGGCTGCATGGCCGAGCGGTACGGCGCGGAGCTGGCGTCGAGCCTGCCCGAGGCCGACGCGGTGCTCGGCTTCGACCACTACGCGGACCTCGCCGCGCGGCTGGACGACGTGGCCGCGGGCCGCTCGATCGAGTCGCACAAGCCGGTCGACCGCCGCACGCTGCTGCCGCTCACGCCCGTGCAGCGGCCCGCCGCGGTCACCAAGGACGACGTGCAGGTGCCCGGCCACGGCTGGGGCCCCACGAAGGTCATGCGCAAGCGCCTGGACACCGCTCCCGTGGCGCCGCTGAAGATCGCGTCCGGCTGCGACCGCCGCTGCTCGTTCTGCGCCATCCCGTCGTTCCGGGGCTCGTTCGTGTCGCGCCACCCCGACGAGGTCGTGGCCGAGGCCCGCTGGCTGGCCGAGCAGGGCGTGCGCGAGCTGTTCCTGGTGAGCGAGAACTCGACGTCCTACGGCAAGGACCTGCCGCGCGACCTGGGCGGGGGCAGCGCGCTGGACCTGCTGCTGCCCCGGCTCGCCGAGATCGAGGGCGTCGACCGCGTCCGCGTGTCCTACCTCCAGCCCGCCGAGACGAAGCCGGGCCTGGTCAAGGCCATCGCGACCACGCCGGGCGTCGCCCAGTACTTCGACATGTCGTTCCAGCACTCCAGCGAGTCGGTGCTGCGCCGGATGCGCCGGTTCGGCTCCACGGACTCGTTCCTCGGCCTGATCAGGCAGATCCGCGAGCTGGCGCCCGAGGCGGGCATCCGCAGCAACGTGATCGTCGGCTTCCCCGGTGAGACCGAGGAGGACGTGGCCGAGCTGGAGCGCTTCCTCACCGAGGGCATGCTCGACGCCGTCGGCGTCTTCGGCTACTCCGACGAGGACGGCACCGAGGCCGAGGACCTGCCGGACAAGCTGGACCAGGACACCATCACCGCCCGCGTGACCCGGCTGACCGCGCTGGTCGAGGAGCTGACCTCCCAGCGCGCCGAGGACAGGGTCGGGCAGGAGGTGGTCGTCCTGGTCGAGCACGAGGAGGACGACGAGTCCGACTGCGTCGGCCGCGCCGCCCACCAGGCCCCCGAGGTCGACGGCGAGTGCGTGGTCGTGGACGCCGAGGGCCTCAAGGTCGGCGACCTCGTGCGCTGCGTCGTCGACTCCTCCGAGGGCGTCGACCTGGTCTGCACCCCGATCGAGGTCCTGCCGAGGGGCGGTCCCCGGTGACGGACGTGGGCGGGGACCCGCCCACAGCGACACCGGTCCCGCTGCTGAACATCGCGAACATCCTCACGATGTCCCGGCTCGTGCTGGTGCCGGTGTTCCTGGCGGCCCTGTTCGCCGCGGACGGCCAGCAGACCACGTGGCGGCTGGCCGCGTTCGCGGTGTTCGCCGTCGCGTCGTTCACCGACCACGTGGACGGCAACCTGGCCCGCAAGCACGGCCTGATCACGGACTTCGGCAAGATCGCGGACCCGATCGCGGACAAGGCCCTCACGGGCGCCGCGCTGGTCGGGTTGAGCCTGCTCGGCGAACTGCCGTGGTGGGTGACCGTGGTCATCGCCGTCCGCGAGGTCGGCGTGACGCTGCTGCGGTTCTGGGTGATCCGGCACGGCGTGATCCCGGCCAGCCGGGGCGGCAAGGCCAAGACGCTCGTGCAGGTCCTCGCCATCGGCCTCTACGTGCTGCCGCTGCCCTCGCTGCTGGTCCCGGTGGCCGAGGTGCTCATGGGCGCCGCGGTGGTCCTGACCGTCGTGACGGGCGTCGACTACGTCATCCGCGCCGTGCGGCTGCGCGCCCGAGGGCGCCGCGCCGTGGCGGGCGCGTGACCGACCCGGCCGCCGTCGTCGCGCTGCTGCGCGCCCGCGGCGAGACCGTGGCGACGGCCGAGTCGTTGACCGCCGGTCTCGTGACGGCCGCCCTGACGTCCGTGCCGGGCTCCAGCGCCGTCGTGCGCGGCGGCCTCGTCGTCTACGCGACCGACCTCAAGCACGCGCTCGCGGGCGTGGACGAGGCCCTGCTGGCCGACCACGGCGCCGTGCACCCCGAGGTGGCCCGTCAACTCGCCGAGGGCGCCCGGACGCGCTGCGGGGCCACCTGGGGCCTCGGACTGACCGGTGTGGCCGGACCGGACCCGCAGGACGGCGTCGAACCGGGCACCGTGCACGTCGCCGTGTCGGACGCGACCGGGACCTCGGTGGAGACGATGACTCTGGGTGGCGATCGTCACGAAGTGCGCTCCGCGTCCGTCGACGGCGTGCTCACCCTCCTGCTGAACCGGCTGACCAGCGCTTCCGGGTGACGTGCCCGGTGGATTCCGTTGCCGAACGGTGAACGGGCCGGGAACTCGACGGCCTCGCCGCTCGTTCGCCCTTGGCGGACGTGTCCCGAAGTAACTGCCCGTTGTCCGGGTGTATCGGTAACGTGGGGGCACGGCCGGCCGGAAGGAGGCGCGCGATGACCGTGCTGCTACGCGAGGCGATCGGTGATCGGCTCCGCCATGCCCGCACCACCCAACGCCGCACGCTGCGCGAGGTCTCCAGGACCGCCCGTGTCAGCTTGGGGTACCTGTCCGAGGTGGAGCGTGGCCGCAAGGAGGCGTCCAGCGAACTGCTGGCGGCGATCTGCGAGGCGTTGGACCTGCCCCTGTCCGAACTACTGAACCGGGTCGCCAGCGACATGGGCGCCCTGGAGCCGGTCACCAGCCCGGCGGCGCTCACGAAGCGTCCCGAACCCGCCAAGGCGGGGCTGGAACCGAGTCTCGACCCCGGCACCCTGGTGCCGGCGGTGGTCGGAAACGACCTGTCCGACCTGCGGCTGCAGCCCGTTCTCAGCCACAGGCTGTCCACCTCGATCAGTCCACCACGCGGTGCCGTGGTGGCGGCCTGATCCACACACGCGATCACAGCGCCGAGCGGGGGACACCCCGTCTCGGCGCTGTCGCATACAACGAGTTGGCCACGCCGGGTGGGGGTTGCCGACCATCCCCGCACGCGACGGGGCAGGATTGACCACGCCGACGACGAAAGTCGCGGGGCGGTCTCAGGGTGATCCCGGATATCTCCCCAGGTCGGTGGAAGCAGCGCGGCACAACTGACACGATGGAACCAACACCGGCACCGGGTCGTTGCCAATCACGAGCGCGAGCCAGGAAGTACGGAGAAGGCAGGCGTAGGAGATGGCCAACCCTTTCGTGAAGGCGTGGAAGTACTTCATGGCGGCGTTCTCGTCGAAGATCGATGAGCACGCCGACCCGAAGGTGCAGATCCAGCAGGCCATCGAGGAGGCACAGCGGCAGCACCAGGCGCTGTCCCAGCAGGCGGCCGCGGTCATCGGCAACCAGCGCCAGCTCGAAATGAAGCTCAACCGCCAGCTCGGCGAGGTCGAGAAGCTGCAATCCTCCGCCCGCCAGGCGTTGGTGCTCGCCGACGAGGCCAGGGCGAAGGGCGACGAGAAGAAGGCCGGGGAGTTCGAGAACGCGGCCACCTCGTTCGCCACCCAGCTCGTCACCGCGGAGCAGGGCATCGAGGACCTGAAGACGCTGCACGACCAGTCGCTCCAGGCCGCGGCCCAGGCGAAGCAGGCCGTCGAGCGCAACGCGATGGTCCTCCAGTCCAAGCTCGCCGAGCGCACGAAGCTGCTCAGCCAGCTGGAGCAGGCGAAGATGCAGGAGCAGGTCTCCTCGTCGCTGCGCCAGATGACCGAGCTCGCCGCACCGGGCAACACCCCCTCCCTCGAAGAGGTCCGCGACAAGATCGAGAAGCGGTACACCACCGCCCTCGGGTCCGCGGAGCTGGCGCAGAACTCCGTGCAGGGCCGGATGCTGGAGGTCCAGCAGTCGACCACGCAGATGGCGGGCTCGTCCCGCCTGGAGCAGATCCGCGCCTCGATGGGCGGCGGCAAGGTCGCGGGCGAGGTCACCAGCGGTTCGTCGGCAGGCAGTGCCGCGAGCATCCAGCAGGAGATCGCCGCGCGCGTGCAGCAGTCGCAGCAGACCCAGCAGATGCCGCAGCAGAACCCGCCCGCTAGCCAGGGCTGACCGGGGGCGTAGATGAACCACGGGATGGGGCCCCGCAAGAAGACCGCGGGAGAGATCGCGCAGATGGTCGGCGGTCAACTTCAGGGCCCCGTCGCGGACCAGGTTCGCCGACGTCTGGACGCCTGGAACAACCCGGTGGCCAAGCTCGACCGCCGTCACCGGCGGGCCGGGCGGGCGATGACCGTCTGGTTCAGCCTGCTGGCCGTGCTGAGCGTCATCGGGTTGTTCACGTTCCTCGGCGTGTTCGAGGTCGGAGTGGGCGTCGGGGCGGCCGTCGGCGGGGCGGTGGTCGCCGTGCTGGCGTTCCGAACCGGGTCCAAGATGCGACAGCTGTCCGCCGCGAAGCAGAAGCTGGCGCTGACGGCACCGCCACCGCGCGTGCCGCTGCCCTCGCACTCCTCGGCGGCCAGGCAGCCCATGCAGCGGCTGGAGGACGCCGAGGAGACGTTGCAGGAGCTGCTGCGCCAGCTGGACTCGGTGTCGCTGACCTCCGTGCCGTCGGAGTCGGTGGACCAGGCCAGGGCGACCAGCGTGGAGGCCGCGGCGGCGATCCGCGCGGTGTCGGCTCAGTTGCAGGCCGTCGAGAGGGCCAGGGACACGGCACCGCCTCTGGACCGCGCACCCCTGATCGAGGGCGTGCGACGGCTGCGCGGGCAGTTGGACGAGGGCGTGGACGGGTACTGCGCGCTGGTCGCGACCGCGGGCCGGGCCTTGGCCGCGAGCACGGCGGTGGACAACCGGCACGCCCTGGTGGACGCGACCGACCACCTGGCCGGCCTGGCGTCCGCTTTGCGCGATTTGTCGCGTTGACACGTTCCGGGGTGGCCGCGGCTTCCAGCCGGGTGTGGCCGATGTGACCTGGGGCCCCTGGACTTGACCCTTTGATCGGGCTGAGGGGCAGGTGGTGGCAACCTGCCCGATCAACAAGGGTAAGGATCGAATCCCCTGGGTAAAATCGGCCACGGTCCAGGGCGCCCGCCTCATTTTCCCAGGTCAATAGGCCCTTGTCGCTGCTTGTGGTCTGTGGTGCTGAGTGACCGCTCGCTGTGGGGTTCCGGACCGCGTGGCCGATTTCACTGGGGGATTTGAGCCTTCAAATTGATGATCGGGCAGGCATTCAGGGCCGCACCTCGTCCCGATCAAAGGCTCAAATGAGGGGTCCCCAAGTCACATCGGACACAAAGTCCCGATCGCCTGCGGTGATCCCGTTCTTGACGTGCGCACCGACGAGACGGCGCTCACTCCTGGTCACCACCCCCCGCCCCCACCCTCATCTCAAGATCCACGCACAGTAAGCTGAGTCAAGCGCTCCCCCCGCCCATCGGCTCGGGACCATCTGCTCGCACGCCACTACGTCACCAAGCGTAGTCAAGTTGGCCCGAACCTGTGGTTCAACCGAACAATCTTAGTGCCTTCGTGTGATTATCAGACCGTTATATAGCCTTATTGGCTACTTGGCGTGGCAGGATTCCGAAGTCGGACAGGGGCGTCCGGCCGAGCTGCCGGGAGGGCATTGAGTGGCGTTGTGGACCGTGCACGGCGATGGTCGGGTCACCGACGATGAAGCCGTGGCCGCACAGGAGCGGTTGAGCTGGCCGCTCACGATGAGCTTCGGCGCCCAACACCTGGTGGCGATGATCGGCGCTACCGCCGTGGTCCCCGCCGTCACCGGTTTGCCCGTCAGCACCACCCTGCTCTTCTCCGGCCTCGGCACGCTGCTGTTCCTCCTGCTCACGCGCAACCGGGTGCCCAGCTACCTCGGCGCGTCGTTCGCGTTCATCGCCCCGCTGGCCGCGTCCCGCGAGGACGGTGTCGCCGCGCAGCTCGGTGGTGTGCTGGTCGTGGGCCTGCTGGTGGTCGTCGTCGGCATCGCGGTCAAAGCGCTGGGCGTTCGGCTGATCGACTCGGTGATGCCGCCCGTCGTGACCGGCGCGGTGGTCATCCTCATCGGACTCAACCTGTCGCACTCCGCCACGGACTCGTTCTCCAGGCAGCCGCTGCTGGCCGCCGTCACCATGGGCTTCATCCTGCTGGCGGGCGTGCTGGGGAAGCGGCTGGTCTTCCGCCTGTCCGTCCTCTTCGGCGTGGCGGCCGGCTGGGTGCTGGGCGGTCTGCTCGGCGAGATCCCCGCCGACCGGCTCCGCGCCCTGCGCGACGCGGCCTGGGTGGGGCTGCCCGACTTCCAGACGCCCGAGGTGCGGCCGTCGGTGACGCTGCTCTTCCTGCCCGTCGTGATCGTCCTGGTCGCCGAGAACGTCGGGCACGTCAAGGCCGTGGCCGCGCTGACCGGGCGGAACCTGGACGGCAGCGTCGGCGACTCGATCATCGCCAACGGACTCTCGACCCTCCTGGGCGGTCTGGGCGGCGCGTCCGGCACCACCACGTACTCCGAGAACATCGGGGTGATGGCCGTGACCAAGGTGTACTCGACGGCGGCGTGCGCGGTGGCCGCGTGCGGGGCCGTCCTGCTGGCGTTCTCGCCGAAGTTCACCGCGGCCATGGCGACCGTCCCGCCCGGTGTGCTCGGCGGCGCGACCCTCGTCCTCTACGGCTTGATCGGTCTCATCGGCTTCCGCATCTGGATGGACAACAGGGTGGACCTGACGAACCCGGCCAACGCGCTGGTCGGTGGGGCCGCGCTGGTGGCGGGGGTCGGCGACCTGACGATGAAGCTGGGCAGCATGGAGCTCGGCGGCCTGGTCTGGGGCTCGCTGCTGATCGTGATCCTGCACCCGGTGATGCGCTGGCTGGGGGCCGCGCGCCCGGCCCAGCAGGGGCGGCCCTCGTAGCCCGGTGGACGTCTACCGGCCGACGAGGGCCTTGTTGACCCGGTGCACCAGCCCCGGCCCCTCGTAGATGAACCCGGTGTACACCTGCACGAGGTCGGCCCCGGCGTCCACCATCCGCAGGGCGTCGTCCGGGCCGAGGATCCCGCCGACGCCGATGATCGGCAGCCCGCCGCCGGTCTCCTTGCTGACGAACCGCACCACCTCGACCGCCCGCGAGGCCAGCGGCCGTCCGCTCAGCCCGCCCGCCTCGCCCGCGAGCCCCTGGTCGGCCGCGGCGAGCCCGTCGCGGCCGAGCGTGGTGTTGGTGGCGATCAGCCCGTTGATCCCGTGCTGGTCGCACACCTCCAGCAGCTCCGCGATGGCGTCGTCCGTCAGGTCCGGGGCGATCTTCACCAGGATCGGCTTCCGCACGCCCCCCTGCGCCAGCTCGTCCGCGGTGGACGTCAGCTCGCCCAGCAGTTCGGTCAGGGCGGTCCGGTCCTGGAGGCTGCGCAGGCCCGGCGTGTTCGGCGAGCTGATGTTGACGGCGAAGTAGTCTCCCCGGCGGTACAGGGTCCGCAGCGAGGCGCGGTAGTCCTCCACGGCCTCCTCGACCGGGGTCACCTTCGACTTGCCGAGGCTGATGCCCAGCGGCACCCTCAGCGGCCCCAGCCGCTCCAACCGGTCCGCCAGCGCCTGCGCGCCCGCGTTGTTGAAGCCCATCCGGTTGATGATCGCTTCGCTCTCGCGCAGCCGGAACAGCCGCGGTCGCGGGTTGCCGGGCTGCGGGTGGCGGGTCACGGTGCCGACCTCGACGAACCCGAACCCCATCGCCGCCCACGCGGGCAGGGCGCGGCCGTCCTTGTCCATCCCGGCCGCGAGCCCCACCGGGTTCGGGAACCGCACGCCGAACACCGTGCGCTCGTTGCGGGTGCCCGTGCTGAACCGCAGCGCCGGGCTCAGCCGCGACAGGGCGCCGAGGGTGGTCTCGTGGACCCGCTCCGCGTCCCCGCCGTGCAAGCGGAACAACGCCCCGCGGATCACGCGCTTGTAGACCACCGAACGACCTCCTGGAAGTAGACCCAGGTCAGCCTACTGTTGGCAGGTCGGGCACCAGTACGAGATCCGCGCCATGTAGTCGTCGCCCTGGGTCTGCACCCTGATCCGGTCGCCGCACCGGCGGCACGGCTTGCCACCGCGCTCGAACACCCAGTGCTGGTTCCCGCGCCCCCGCTGCCCGGTCGTGCTCTGCTCCGGCGCCCACGCGTTCGCGAGCAGCAGCTTGCGCGACAGCTTCACGGCCTCGACCGCGTTCACCGCCGACACCGGCGCCCACGGCGACGCGCCCAGCAGGAAGCACACCTCGGTCTTGTAGAGGTTGCCGACGCCCGCCATCACCCGCTGGTCGAGCAGCGCGGGGCCCAGCTGCCGCGTCGGGTCGGCGCTGAACCGCCGGACGGCCTCGTGGAGGTCGGCGTCCGACCAGTCCTCGCCGAGCAGGTCGGGGCCGAGGTGGCCGACGAGCGACTTCTCCTCGGCCGTGGGCAGCAGTTCCATGTCGTGCAGGGCGAACCCGATCGCGATCCGGTTCTCGACCTCGATGATCGCCCGCACCTGGTGGGCGGGCCGCTGCCACTTCTGGCCCGGCCGGTAGAGGTGCCAGGCGCCGTCCATCCGGAAGTGGCTGTGCAGGCTCAGCTCTCCGGAGAACCGCATGAGTATGTGCTTGCCCACCGTGTGCACCCCGAGCACGGAACGCCCGCTCAGGGCCCCGGAGGGCAGCCGTGGATGGCGCAGCTCGGCACGGAGCAGCGCTTTGCCGGCCAGCGCCTCGTTGAGGCGGTGGCCTGCCAGGAAAACCGTGTCACCCTCTGGCACTGGTGTCGAACGCCACCTTCAGGCCGAAGCCGATCAGGACGGACGCCGTCAGGCGCTCCGCCCACTCCTTGACGCGCGGCCTGGTGAGCACGACGGCCGCCCGTCCCGCCAACCAGACCACGACGAGCTGCCACAGCTGCCCGATGCCCACGTGGATGCCCACCAGCAGCGCCGCCCAACCCGTCGCGGTCGTGTCGGTCGGCAGGAACTGGGGGAGCAGGCTCAGGTAGAACACGCCGATCTTGGGGTTGAGCACGTTCGTGGTGAAGCCGATCCGCAGCGCCTGGGCCGGCGTCATCCGGACGGGCTCGCCCTCCTCCGGGGCCGACCGCCCGCGCCACGACCTCCACAGGGCCGACCCGCCGAGCCACAGCAGGTACAGCGCGCCCGCCCAGCGCACCACGTCGTAGGCGAACCGCGACGCCACCAGCAGCGCGGTGAGGCCCGCGACGCTCGCCGCGCCCCACACCAGGCAGCCCAGCGTCGTGCCGAACCCGCCCACGACACCCGCTCGACGGCCCCCGCCGAGCACCGTGCGCAGCAGCATCGCGGTGTCCAGGCCGGGCGTGATCGTCAGCAGGACCGCGGCGGTGCAGAAGGCGAGCAGGGCGGCACCGCTCACGCGTCGACCGCTTCCTGGATCTCCTCGTCGTCGAAGTCGCGGTGCACGGCCCGCCGCCTGCTGCGGCTGACCCGCAGCACCCGCGCGAGCAGCAGGTTGAACGCGAGCGCGACCTCGCGGGCGCCGGGCGTGCCCCACTCGTGGATCGGCATGCACGCGCCCTGCGCCTGCTGGACGGCCAGCCGGTCCGGCAGCGCGACCGGCATCACCAGCGGACCGAAGATGTCGCGCAGCTCGTCGATGCGGAACTGGTGCTCGTGCGAGCGCGGCCGGACCCGGTTCACCACGACGCCGAGCGGCTGGAGGTCGGCGTTGTTCTCCCGCTCGTTCTGCACGGCCTCGAACGCCCGCTGCACGCCCGCGACCGCGAACATCGTCGGCTCGGTGATCAGCAGAGCCCGGTCGGCCGCGACGAGCGCGGAGCGGGTGAGCTGGCCGAGCGACGGCGGGCAGTCGAGCAGCACGAGCTGGTACGGGTAGTCGTCGTCGCGGTCCTTGAGCAGGCCGAGGGCTTCGCGCAGCCTGCTCAGCCTGGTCTGGCCGGGGTCGGGGTGGTTGAGCGACTCCGCGTCCTCGGAGCCGGTCAGCACGTCGACCCCCTCGCCCCACGTGCTCGGGGCGATGGCCCGCTCCAGCACCTCCAGCGTGGGTTCTCTCAGGACGTCGTAGATGGTCGCCTCGGTCTCGGCGGGTTCGAGGGTCGACGTGGCGTTGCACTGCGGATCCAGGTCGATCACCAGCGTCCGCACGCCCCGGCGGAGCGCGGCCGAGGCGAGACCGAGCGCCACCGTCGTCTTGCCCACGCCACCCTTGAGGCTCAGCACTGCGACCGTATGCACGGTGTGCAGCCTACGGTCTTTACCAGATCGGGGAAGAACGTCGGTCGCCGCCCGACCGCCGGAGCGGACGGTCGAGGCCGTGTTCCAGGCTCTACGCTCTACGACCATGCGACCGGACGCCGTACACAGGGTGCTCGACGCCGAGCTGATCGCCGCGCGGGAGCGCCGGGGCGGGGAACCGCCCAGGGTGCTCGACGTCGGTGGCGGCACGGGCGTCTGGGCCGTGCCCCTCGCCGTGGCCGGGTGCGCCGTCACGGTCATCGAGCCCAGCCCGAACGCGCTGGCCACGCTGCACCGCCGGGCCCGCGAGGCCGGGGTGCCCGATCGCATCACCGCCGTCCAGGGCGACACCGACGCGCTCGGGGACCTCGCGCCCGCGGGCGAGGCCGACCTGGTCCTCGGTCACGGGCTGCTGGAGGTCGTGGACGACGCCGCGGTGGCCGCGTCCGCGCTGGCGGCGGCCGCCGCACCGGGTGGCGCGGTGTCCGTGCTGGTGGCGAACCGGTTCGCGGCCGTGCTGCACCGGGCCATCGCGGGACGCCTGGTCGACGCCCGCCGCCTGCTCGACGACGCCGCGGGCCAGCTCGCGGGCACCAAGGACCCGCTGCTGCGCCGCTTCGACATCGACGGCCTGGAAGCGCTGGTCATGGCCACCGGCCTGAAGGTCGAACTGCTCCAGGGCTACGGCGTGGTGTCCGACCTGGTGCCCGGATCCGTGCTGGAGTCGAGTCCCGGCGCCGCGGAGGCGCTCGCGGAGCTGGAGCTGGCGGCGGCCACGCGGTCCCCCCTGCGGGACGTCGCCGCACGCCTGCACGTCCTGGCCCGCCGACCGGCGTGAGTGAAATTTTCCTTCGTAAATCTTGTGAGGAAAGCGTTGGTCAGCGACATTAGGACCAGTGAAGGCCGCGGACGTGTCGACGTAGGGATCGGTGGATGGGTTTTGTCGAGGGCCCTCGGGAGCCGGCCGACCCGGTCTTAGAGGAACTCTCCAACCACGACGTCGACCGCTACTTCAGGTCGGGCGTGGACGAAGCGCACCGCGTCCGGGTCGACATGCTGCTGCACCAGCACTTCCGCGAACGCGGACTCGCCGACGGGGTGTCCAAGATGGTCCTGAACCAGCTCCTCGGCTACGGCCTGGAGTACGTCAAGGGCCTGGTGCGCTCCGGGGGGATCTTCGCGAGCTCCAGCAGGCAGGGGCGCGGCGTCCTGCGGCAGAACGTGCCGCCGCACGACGTCGAGGACCTGTCCAGCGAGGTCGTGTGGGACGGGTTCGAGATGTTCCGCGACCGCGGGCTGATCGGCGGCAGGTGGTCGCCGTACGACGGCCTGTCGCTCAAGCAGTACTACTCCAACGCCTGCGTCCTGACCTTCCCGAACACCTACCGCAGGTGGCAGCGGGGCAGGCGGGACTGGGTGGACGTGGAGCTGCTGGACGCGTGGTCGACCGTGGACCAGCTCCAGGCCGACCGGTCGGCCGAGGACACGGTGGTCACGCAGGCGGTGCTGGATTCGCTGTTCAAGCACATCGGGCACGGTGACGGCGCGCTGCTGGCACTCGTGCGCGGCGGGTACAGCCCCGCTGAGATCGGAGAGTTGATGCGGCTCAAGCCCCACACCGTGGAGGTCCGCATCTCGCGGGCGCGCGCGGTGGCCCGCCGGTACCTCAGCCGTGAAGGGGGCCTGTGATGGCTTCGTCGCCGATCGACGTCAGCGCTGAGCGGCACCGCAGGATCGTCGACTCCGAGGAGACCCTCGGCGGGTCCTCGCTGGGCGAGGTGGGCGCCGCGAGCCTCGTGAAGCGCGCACAGGGCACCAAGCTGGACGAGCTGGTCGCCCGCGCGGCCACCGGCAAGGCCGTCACCCCGGTGGAGCCCTCGATCGCCGTGCTGTCCGCGCGTCCCGACGACCTGGCCGTCGAGGTCGCGCTGGCCATCGGTGGCGACCGCGCGGCGGTGGAGCGCCTGCTCGGCTCGATCCGCCCGCTGGTGGTCCGCTACTGCCGCGCCCGCATCGGCCGCCAGGAGCGCTCGTTCGCCTCGGCGGACGACGTCGCCCAGGAGGTGTGCCTCGGTGTGCTGACGGCGCTGCCGTCCTACCGGGACCAGGGGCGCCCGTTCCTCGCATTCGTTTACGGCATCGCGGCGCACAAGGTGGCGGACTCGCACCGCGCGTCGGCCCGCAACCGCTCCGAACCGGTTCCGGACGTGCCGGACGGTCCCGAGGCCGAGCCCGGTCCGGAGCAGCGGGCCGTGCGCGGGGAGTTGTCGCGCGAGATGGCGGCGCTGCTCAAGGTCCTGCCGGAGAAGCAGCGGGAGATCCTGCTGCTGCGGATCGTCGTCGGCCTGTCCGCCGAGGAGACCGCCGACGCCGTCGGGTCCACGCCCGGCGCCGTGCGCGTCGCCCAGCACCGCGCCCTGACCCGCCTGCGCAAGGTGATCGACCCGGCGGACGTGCGGGACCGCGTCTGATCGACCCCGCGACCAGGTCGTTCCCCGGTCGCGTCCGATCAGTTCGCGTTCCTCCTCCGCAGAATTGCGGATAATAACCGCGTCATTAATTGTGTGCGATTAACGACGGCAAGTCGTTCCTGGTGAATCGCAGTCTTTCGATACCGGGTAGAGTCGCAATGGCCGCATTCATATTCCCTATGGATTCAATTTGCTTAAGAAAATCTCGTGAGTGTCGTCTTGTTTGGGGACATGTCCATAGGTGAACGTGGAAATGTCGTCGACGTAGGGATGGGCCGATGGGTGATCTCCTGGAGTGGTCCCAGGAGTCGAGGCTGGGGACGGCGCTACCTGGGGGTGCGTTGCCCGGCTCGCAGATCGGCCGGTTCGTGGGGAATGAATTGGTGACTGATGCAGTGCGCGTGGGTTTCCCGGACTTCGGCCGTGTTGGGCCGCTGAAATGCGGCGAAACCGCGTTGAGCAGCACGCACGCTGGGACCGTGCGCATTTCCAGGGCTCGTACGACCGCTCGTGCGCACATGAATTGCAAAGGGGGCCTGTGATGGCGGGTATTGGCAACGCTGTTATTGGGGCTGATCGTCCATCCCGCAACGACCTCCGCATCGGATCGGTGGCGCGCACCCCGGAGAAGGGGGGCGAGCGCGAACCGGAACCCGGAACGGACGACGTCGCCGCGGACGTCGTCGCCGCGATGAGGGGCGACCGGAAGGCGGTGGACGCCCTCCTGAGGGTGATCCGACCGCTGGCGGTCCGCTACTGCCGCGCCCGCATCGGCCCCCAGGAGCGCTCGTTCGCCTCGGCGGACGACGCGGCCCAGGAGGTGTGCCTCGCGGTCCTCAAATCCCTGCCGTCCTACCGCGACCAGGGGCGTCCGTTCCTCGCGTTCGTCTACGGGATCGCGGCGCACAAGGTGGCGGACGCGCACCGGGCGTCCTCGCGCAACCGCTCCGAGCCCGTCGCGGACGTGCCGGACCTCCCCGAGACCGACGCCGGTCCCGAGCAGCAGGCCCTGCGCGGGGAGCTGTCGCGCGAGATGGTGGAGCTGCTCAAGGTCCTGCCGGAGAAGCAGCGGGAGATCCTGCTGCTGCGGATCGTCGTCGGCCTGTCCGCCGAGGAGACCGCCACCGCCCTCGGGTCGACCCCCGGCGCCGTCCGGGTGGCGCAGCACCGGGCGCTGACCAAGCTGCGCAGGACGGTCACCCCCGACCAGATGCGGTAGGACGGGAGGCATGGGGGATCCCCGCCGGTTCTACGACGACCTGGCCGCCACCTACCACCTGGTCTTCGGCGACTGGGACGCGAGCGTCGCACGGCAGGCCGCGGCGCTCGCCCCGCTGCTCGCGCCGGGCTCACGGGTGCTGGACTGCGCCTGCGGCATCGGCACGCAAGCGCTTGGCCTCGCCGCGCTCGGCTACCCCGTGACCGGCTCGGACCTCAGCCCGGCCGCGGTGGCGCGCGCCGCGCGGGAAGCCGCGTCGCGGTCGCTCGCGCTGCCGGTCGTCGCGGCGGACATGCGGGCGCTCCCGTTCGCCTCCGGGAGCTTCGACGTCGTGCTGGCGGCCGACAACGCCGTGCCGCACCTGCTGACCCCGGCCGACGTCGCGGCGGCGGCACGGGAGATGCGGCGGGTGCTCCGGCCCGGCGGCGGGCTGGTGCTGTCCACCCGCGACTACGACACCCTCCGCCGCGACCGGCCGCAGGCCACGCCACCGCGGCGCAACGCGGACGGAACCGTCACGTTCCAGCTGTGGACCTGGAACGCGGAGGGCACCCACTACGACCTGGAGCTCTTCCAGGTCGAACCGCGCGGCGACGGGTGGACCACCGCGGTACGGCGGGCGACCTGCTGGGCGATCACCCGCGCGGAACTCGGCAGGCTGCTGGTCGAGGCGGGCTTCACCGACGTGCGCTGGCCGGACACGGACTTCTTCCAGCCCGTGCTCAGTGCTGCCAGCGGGTGACGGCCACCACCTCCTCCGGCGTCGAGTCCGCGAACAGTGCGACCTCGCCGCGCCGCACGTCCACGACCGTCGCCACCAGTTCCCGCCCCAGCGCCCCGGCGAGCACCCCGTCGGCCTCCAGCGCGTCCGCGGCCTCCTCCAGCGACGACGGCAGCCTCGGCACGCCGTCCAGCCCGGCCGGGTCGACGTCGAGCGGGTCGGGCAGCTCCCCGCCGCCCGCCAGCCCGGCGGACAGCGTCGCGGCGATCACCAGGTACGGGTTCGCCGACAGGTCGAACGACTTGACCTCCAGGTTGGCGTTCCCTCCCGCGACCAGCCGCAACGCCGTCTCGCGGTTCTCCAGGCCCCACGCGGCGAACGGCGCGGCCCAGTGCGAGGGGACGAGCCGCAGGTAGCTCGCGACGGACGGCGACCCGATGGCCGTGAGCGCGGGCAGGTGCTCCAGGACGCCCGCGGTGAACCGCTCCGCCTCGGGGGACAGGCCGAACCGGCCCACCCCGCCGGTGAACAGGTTCCGGCCGTCGCGCCACAGGCTCAGGTGCAGGTGGCCGCCGTTGCCGACCCCGTTCACGGCCACCTTCGGCGAGAACGACGCCCGCATCCCGTGCCGCAGCGTCACGGCCCGGATCGTCTCGCGCACGAGCACCGCCGTGTCGGCCGCCGCGACCGGGTCCGACGGCGCCGTGGACACCTCGAACTGGCCCGCCGCGTACTCGGGGTGGAACTGCACGACCCGCACGTCCTGCGCGAGCAGCGCCCGGAGCAGCTCGGCGCAGTAGTCGGACAGCTCGACCTGGCGGGCGTGGCCGTAGGCGGGGCCGGACGTCGCGGGCACGAAGTCGTCCGTGCCGCCCTTCCCCACGGCCCACTCGACCTCGAAGCCCGCCTTCGCGGCGAACCCGGCGTCGGCCAGCCGCTCGACCGCCGCCCTCGCCGCCAGGCGCTGGTCGAGCGCGTAGGGCCTCCCGTCCTGGTGGTGGCGGTCGGCGGGCGCCCACGCCCAGCCCGGCTGCGCGGCGAGCGCGGTCAACCGGCCCAGGTCGGGGTGCAGCCGCAGGTCACCCACCGGGCCGCCGACGAACCGGCCCTCGATGATCGTGTCCTGGAGCAGGAAGACGTCGAACACCGGCGAAGCGCCGACCGCCCCGCCCAGTTCCCTCAGCGGGACCGACTTGACCCTGGTGACGCCGCTGTTGTCGACCCAGGTCAGCGCCACGGCTACGACGCCCAGTTCTTCGAGGTGCGCGGTGTCCATGCCCTCCATGCTGCTACAACGGGAGGATGCTGCCGTTCGTAGCGGACCTCAGGCTGGTCGACCACCACTGCCACGGCGTGCTGCGCGCGGACGTGGACCGCGCGGGCTTCGAGGAGCTGCTGACCGAGGCCGACCGGGTGAGCCCGCTGGGCACCAGCCTGTTCGACTCCTCGATCGGGCTGGCGGTGCGCCGCTGGTGCGCGCCGGTCCTGGACCTGGAGCCGCACGCCCCCGCCGACGAGTACGTGGCCCGGCGGAGGTCGCTCGGCGCGGCGGAGGTCACCAGGGCGTTCCTGACGGCCGCCGACGTCGGGACCTACCTGGTCGACGGCGGCCTGTCGCCGGAGCCGCTGCTGGACCACCGCGAGCTGGCGGCCGTCACCGGCGCGTCGTCGTTCGAGGTCGTCCGGCTGGAGCGGCTGGCCGAGGAGGTCGTCTCGGCGGGGAGCACGGCCACCGGGTTCGCCGACGCCGTGCGGGCCCGGCTCGACGCCACCACCGCCGTGGGCGCGAAGTCCATCGCCGCCTACCGCGTCGGCCTGGCCCTGCGACCCGAGCGGCCCACCGCCCGCGAGGTGGCCGACGCGGCGGGCCGGTGGCTCGCCCGCGGCGGCCGGTGCGCCGACGAGGTGCTGTCCCGCTTCCTGGTGTGGGAGGCGCTCGACCGGCGGCTGCCCGTCCAGTTCCACGTGGGCTACGGCGACTCGGACGCCGACCTGCACCGCTGCGACCCGCTGCTGCTGACCGACCTCCTGCGCGCCACCGCGGGGCTCGGCGTTCCCGTGGTGCTGCTGCACAACTACCCGTTCCACCGCAACGCCGGCTACCTCGCGCAGGTGTTCCCGCACGTCTTCGTCGACCTCGGTCTCGCCACGCACAACGTCGGCCACCAGGCGAGCAGGCTGCTGGCCGAGGCGCTGGAGGTCGTGCCGTTCGGGAAGTTCCTGTTCTCCACCGACGCCTACGGCCTCGCCGAGCTGTACCACCTCGGCGCGCTGCTGTTCCGGCGCGCGCTGTCGGACTTCCTGGCCGCCGCGATGGCGTCCGGAGACCTGCTGGAGGCTGACGCGGTGCGGATCGCCCACCTGATCGGGTACGAGAACGCGCACCGGGCCTACCGCTTGGACTAGAGTGTCGAACGGGCGTTCGAACAACGGGGGGTTGGCTGTGGGGCGGAGCGCGAACCTGCCGCGCGGCTTGGTCGACCGCTTCATCGCGCGCGACGGCCGGTGGCCGGACGACACCGGCTGTCCGATGCTGCACGTCGACATGGACGCGTTCTACGCCGCCGTGGAGATCCGCGAGCGTCCCGAGCTGCGCCACAAGCCCGTGATCGTCGGCGGGGTCGGCAACCGCGGCGTCGTGTCGTCGGCGAACTACATCGCCCGCGAGTTCGGCGTCCGGTCGGCCATGCCGACGGCCCACGCCAGGCGCCTGGCGCCGCACGCCGTGTTCCTCCCGCCGAGCTTCGGGCTCTACCAGGAGACCTCGCGGGGGGTGATGGCGATCTTCCGCGACATCTCGCCGCTGGTGGAGCCGTTGAGCCTGGACGAGGCGTTCATCGACGTCAGCGGGGCCCTGCGGCGGATGAACGCCACGTCCGGTGCCATCGCCGCGTTGATCAGGGCGCAGGTGCAGGAGGCGTACGGCATCACGTGCTCGGTGGGGGTGGCGCCCACCAAGTTCCTGGCCAAGCTGGCGTCCGGCATGTGCAAGCCGGACGGCTTCATGGTCGTGCCCAAGGCTTCCGTGCTCGACTTCCTGCACCCGCTGCCGGTGTCCGCGCTGTGGGGCGTCGGCAAGAAGACGGCCGAACAGCTGGACCGCGTCGGCCTGGAGTCCGTCGGCGCCATCGCCGCCACTCCGCTGCCGAGGCTGCGGAAGCTGCTCGGCGTCGCGCTCGCCGAACACCTCCACGCTCTCGCGCAGGGGCACGACGACCGAGCGGTCGTGCCCGAGTCGAAGGAGAAGTCGATCGGGGCGGAGGAGACGTTCGAGGTCGACCACTTCGACCGCGCGTTGCTCAAGCGTGAGCTTCTCCGATTGGCGGAACGGTCGGCCGGCCAATTGCGGGCCAAGGGTTTGCGCAGTCGGACCGTGTCCATCAAGGTGCGTTTCTCGGACTTCTCCACGATTACCCGGTCGCGCACGCTGCCGGTGGCCACTGATTTGACGCACGAGGTCTACGCGACCAGTTCCGCGCTGCTGGATGATCACGTGCCCGACGGGGCGGTGCGGTTGATCGGTGTGCGGTTGGAGCAGTTGGTGGAGGGGGACAGCGGGGAGCAGTTGATGTTCGATGCTCCCGAGCGCGGGTGGCGGGAAGCTGAACAGGCTGCTGACCAGGCTCGTTCGAAGTTCGGGTTGGGCGCGGTCGGGCCTGCTTCACTGCTGGGCGCGCAGCCTCGACGGTCGGGGGTGACGAAGCCCAAGCCGGACGAGTGACGGGGTTCCGGTAATTCCCGTTGCCCCAGACGGCACACTCACCCACGAAATCAGTTGTCAGCTTGCGTGGTCCCACACAATCTCATTCCACCAATCCCGCCCTCATCACCCAACCGAACTCCGCCCCGACTGAACCCAACCCAGCCGAATCCCAATCCAACAGAGTGCTGCCCAGCCAGCCGGCCCGCTTCGCCCTGCCTTTCCCAGCTGGCCGCTTCGCCTTGCCCTGCCAGCCGGCCCGCTTCGCCCTGCCTTTCCCAGTCGCCCGCTTTGCCTTGCCTTGCCCTGCGCTGCCAGCTGGCCCGCTTTGCCCTGCCGTGCCCAGCCGCCCGCTTTGTCCTGCCTGCCCACCCGGCCGCTTCCCTCCCCTGCCAGTCAGTCCGCTTTGCGCTGGCCTGTCTTCGCCCGGCTGTGCCGCCCCGCCCTGCCCCGACACAGCCCCGCGCCGGCACAGCACAGCCCGGCACAGCCCTGCCCGACTCCTTCCGACCCGGCTCCGTCCGGCCACAGCCCTGGCTTGTGACCTCCTCCACCCTTCTCCTCGACAACGCCACCCGACCCACCACCCGACAGCGCCACCCATCACCCGACAGCGCAACCCATCACCCGACCCACCACCCGACAACAGCGCAACCCGCCACCCGACTCGCCACCTGCCACCCGACCCGCTACCCGGCAGTGCTGCTCGACCCACCACCCGACAGCGCCGTCCCTTCTCCGCCCTCCCATCGAAGACGTTGATCGTTTCCTCCGCCGTTCGGTGGTAGCGAGGCTGGAGGCGGACCGCTGATCGGGTACCGACCTGCCGATTTGTTCCCACTACTGGGGATGCTGTTGCACGCTGGCGGGATGGAATCCGAGGTGGCGCGGTTCTGGGGGCTGCTCGACCCCGTTGGGCATGCCCTGCTCGACGCGGCCGGGAGCGTGCGCGAGTACGAGCCCGGCGCGATCGTTTGTCATGAAGGTGAGCCGTCGCAACACGTGTTGATCGTTCGGCGTGGACTCATGCGGGTCACGGCTGTCTCGCACGGCGGTCACGAGAAGGTGCTGGCGATTCGTGGACCCGGTGACATCGTTGGGGAGCGGTCCGCCGTGGACGGGCTGCCGCGGTCCGCCAGTGTTCGGGCGCTCGGTGAGGCCTCGGCGTTGGTGATCGCGCCCGCGCGGTTCTCCGACCTGTGCCGCAAGCAGCCGCACATCGCCTGGGCCGTGCTGGTCGTCGTGGTGTCTCGGCAGCGCGACGCGGACCGGCAGCGCGTCCAGTTCAGCGGCACCTCCACCCAGCGCGTGGCCGCCGTGCTCCTCGACGTCGTGCTGCACCGGGGTGTCGGCTCGGCGGGCGCGGTCGCGTTGAGCCAGGAGGAACTGGCGAGCGCCGCGGGCACGTCGCGCGAATCCCTCGTGCGCGTGCTGCGCCTGATGCGCGAGCAGGGCATCGTGCGGACGGGCAGGCGGCGCATCGACATCCTCGCGCCCGACCGCCTCTACGAATTGGTCGGCTGATCCCGCGTTCTGCGGCATCTGACGCGGAAGACCCGCGAGAACGGGCCTACAACTGTGGGGACACCGAATCCAGGGGGTTTCCCGACATGACCAGGCAGCAGATCGAACGACTCGGCACGACCATCGTCTTCACCGTCCTCCAGGTGGGCGCGGTCGTCGTGCTGCTCCTCCAACTCGACGTCTCGGGCTTCGTCGCCGGGGCCGCCGCGCTCGTGATGGCGGGCGGGCTGGTCGCCGTGCACGACGCGTGGCGCGAGGTCCGCGACACCTCGAAGGACCTAGCCGAGGAACGCGAACTCGTCAACTCGTGACCCTCGACTTGTCCACAGCCAGGAGACTTGTCCACAGTTCGGCCGGACCCAGTAGACCGAGGGGTGGGTCCGGCCGAAAGTGGACCCATGCACCCCACCAACCGCACCCTGATCGACCTGGACGCGCTGGCCTGCCTGTTCCGCCACGGCGTGGCCACCGTGACCGAACTGCTCCACCTGGGCCTGTCCTCGGCCCTCCTGCACCTGCGGTGCAGCCACGGCGGCCCGTGGCAGAACCTGCTGCCCGGCATCCTGCTCCTCAGCGGTTCACCGCCGACCCGAGCGCAGCGCGTCCAGGCCGCCCTCCGCTACGCGGGTCCGAACACCCTCCTCACCGGCTTGGACGCCCTCCACCTGCACGGCATCCGCACCGTTCCCGCCACGGGCCCGGTGCACGTCCTGATTCCCCACCGCCGCCAGGTGGAGGCTCCACCGCAGCTCCGCGTGACCCGCACCCGTGACATGCCGAATCCCGTGCTGCGCAACGACTTCCTCACCGTCCCGCCGGCAAGGGCGGCGCTGGACGCGGCTCTGCACCTCGCCCCGCCCGCCCAACGGGCCGTGCTCGCGGAAACCATCCGAGCGGGCACCGACCCGACCGAACTCCACCCGAGAGGCAGCCCGGCCCTCAAGGCCGCACTCTCCGACCTGCCGCCAGGCCCGACGGAGGCCATCGCCATGGCCGGTCTGCCGACTCCGAGGTGGCACATCTCCCTGCGAACCCCGGACGACCGCCCACTGGGCACAGCGGACGCGTGGTGGAACACCCTGGGCCTGGCCTGGCAGTTCCGCACACCGCCCAGACCGGACCACTTGGCGGCGGCAGGAATCGTGGTGCTCCGCACGACTCCGAACCAGCCACCGGCCTCCACAGCCGCCCAACTGCGCCGTGCGGCAGCACACGCCACCACCCGCCCCCGCCCCGACGTCATCCTCGGCTGAGCGGCCGGACGCGGCTGGAGCCACCAACGGCCCTGACGCTGCGCCTCGCGCCGCTCCGGTCGTCCAGTCAGGGTGGACTGGTGGCTTGGTCGGACTGATCGCTTTCGGCGGTGGCCAGATCAATCCGTCCCACTGGCCGCCCACCTCACCCCACTGACCAACCCGGCGACCGAACCAGCCAGACCACCGCACCGCGCCCCTCCGGCAGCCGGACGGCCCTGGACGAGTAATCGCAGCCAGCGGGCCTCGGACGTGAACCCGAGCAGTGCTTGGGCCACGGCGAGGGTGATCAGTTCCGCGTCGGTGAGCTCTGCCGGTCTGCCGATGCGGCTCCTGCCCGACAGGCGGCCGTCACGCACTGATCTTGAACACCCTTCGTCCGTCTCGGGCTACCGCCTCGACTTGCGCCTTGCTCGGCTAGCCCAAGCCACAAGCGCCAGCGCCTGTCCTCAAAGGGGGTGTGGCTGATCTGCTTTGATCCTGGATCGTCATCCGCGAGCAAGAGCCGATCGACGAGCAGTGGTAGACGATCGAGCCGCTGCCGCCCGTCTCGGGCGCGCAACACCGTCCGCTGGCGGACGACCGTCGGGTGATCAACGGGATGCTGTTCAAGGCCACGACAGGTACCGCCTGGCGGGACCTGCCGCAACGGCACCCTCACCACGCTGGTCGGGAAGGTGCGGGTGGTCGCCGAGGCGATCGGCGAACTCGACCGCGAGGTGCCGGTGCAGTCCGGCATCGTGCGGGCGCGCCAACACGCCGCACGGGCACGAACGCGTCCCCCGCAGAGGGCGGACGGCTCGTGCGGCGGGCCCAGCCAGCCAGGTGATCATGGCATCGGCCGCTCCCGCGGCGGACCCACCACCAGGAGCCACCTCACGTTCGACGGCCCGGCCGCCCAGCGACCAAGTCCGCACGCGTCCTCGCGGACAAGGACTACTCGACCAAGACCATCCGCGCCCACCCGCACACATGGCATCCCGGCCTCGATCCCGCAACGCCGTGACCAGCACGCCGACCACAAGCACCAAAGCCGGACAGACGGACACCCACCGACCTTCAACCGCACCGCCTGCACACGACGCACCGCGGTCGACCGCCGCTTCAACCGGCTCACGCAGTTCCGCGCCAACGCCACCCGCTTCGACAAGACCGCCGTGTCCCACCGAGGCATGACCGACCTGGCCACCCTGCTCATCTGGCTCCGAGGACAGACCCGCCGCCTTCACCTTCGGCCGCCGACGCCTCCACGTGACAACCGCCAGTGACAACTACCAACCCCCGGCAGCCGCCCCCTCCGCAACCACCAACGCAAGGCGCTTGTCGATGACGCCGAGGACACCGTGCCTCGACCCGCCGACCCGCCGACCCGCCGACCCGCAGGCCCGCCGGCCCGCCGGCCCGTCGAGCCACGCCCCGGCAACTCATCGGCCCGGTCGATCTATCGGTCCGCCAACCCACCAGGCAACGCCGCGCTGGCTCGTCCGAATACCGGTCCGCCGGTCCAGCCACCACCCGCTCCGCCGAAGCCGACCCGGATCCACACAGCAGGCCACCGGACCCCGATGCCCGAACCCAAGGTCTGCCGGCCCCCACCGCGGCCTGCCCGCCCGACCCCACCGAGCCTCACCACGACAGGAGGCCTTCACAGTCCGATCCCACCGACACCTCAAAACACCCGCGGGTGATCTCCGTGACCCGCGCTGAGCCGTCGCACACCTGTGTCACCCGGCGCTCAGAGCAAGAGCGTGATCATGGGTGGTCAAATTTCCGCTGAGGTCGACGTCGTTACGCCATCGGAGTGACCTCTGGGCTCAAGATCAGTAGCCGAACCCGTTCGATGGTTTTCGTCGCGTGGAAAGGGCTGCACCTGCAGTAATGCGGTTACGCGCGGTTCCGGTACGGGTCCGAACCGTCACCTCACGGTGGTCTGACCATTGACCCGTGAGGATGATGGTGACAGAACCAACCGCTTGGGAGCCCAGACTGGGTAGTCGGCGGGCTCTGCGGATCGTATCCTGGGGGATGACGCCCCCAGGGGGGGCGTCCGCCGGGACCGGCGGCAACCGTGAACACCCGGCGCCCGCGACCGCTGTGCCGGAGGAGGAGCCATGCCACTCTCCGAGCACGAGCAGCGACTGCTCGACCAGATCGAGCGCGCGCTCTACGCCGAGGACCCGAAGTTCGCATCCACTGTGCGTGGCGCCAAGCTGCGCAAACCGTCTCGACGGCGTCGTATCCAGGGCATCGCTTTGTTCGCCGTGGGTGTGGCGTTGCTCGTCACGGGTGTGATGTTGCCGAAGCTCGCTGGTATCCCGGTGGTGAGCGTGGTCGGCTTCCTGTTGATGTTCTTCGGCGTGCTGGTCACCCTGACGACCCTTCGTCGCGGTGATCAGGTTTCCGAGGAGGCAGAGCAGGAAGGCAGCCGGCCCAGCCGCAGCCGCAGCTCGTTCTCACAAAAGATGGAAGAACGTTTCCGTCGCCGCTTCGAGGACGAGTAGAACTCCGAACCGAAGATCCGCACCGCGCGCCCGCCCCGCCGAGGGGCGGGCCGCGGTGTCTTCGCGTGCGTTCGACCGGTCCGACGTCGCCCGGATCGCCGACGACCGGGAACCACGCGTGAACCGGAGACCGCCGGTCGTGCGGTGCGTCCGTGGAGGCCCCGGCGGATGGGGATCTGAAGGCGAGAAGGCTGCCGGCGGGTCGGCTCGTCGCGCCACCGGACCGCGCCCCACGCGGTCGGGACGTGGAGCGCGGGTGTCGGGCAGATCCAGCCGACACCCGCGCTCGGTTCAGTCCTCGGGTTCGTCCGGCACGGTCGGCTGGAGCACCGACCGGGGCAGGACCCTGGCCCGCAGGGCCAGGGGGGCGTTGCGGGAGAGGCTGCGGCGCACGTCGTCCACCGCCTGCGGCAGTTGCGGGTCGGCGTCCGCTCGGCCGCTGTACCAGGACCGCTCGACGGCACCCACGACGGAGCGCAGGCCGTCGCGGCCCTGTTCGTCGAGGTTGTGCGCGCGGGCCATGCGGCGGGCCGCCACTCGGACCGTCTCGGTCGGCGGGATGCGGGTGCCGCGGTCCACGGACTCCGCGATCAGTTCCTCCCACGCGGCGTTCGCGGCCTGAGCGCCCAGGCCCGCGATGGACTGGAGGCGGTTGTGGCGGCGGAGCGCGCGGATCGCGGCCGGGGACGCCGCCACCGCCAGCAGGAGCAGCGGTACCGCGAGCCACCAGGAGAACAGGGCGATCAGGAGCGCGACCGTGAGGGCCCAGGAGGCGGCGGCCGCCGCCGCCACGGCCGGACGGGCCCAGGGCAGGCGGTGGAACGACGCCAGGGCGCCCACCGAGGGCATGAGGAACAGCAGCGCGGTCAGGAGAGCGGCCAGGCCGCCGGTCACGGCCAGCGTGATCCAGTGCCAGCCCGGAGTCGTCTCGACCGGGGTGGCGCCCGCCAGGTCCTGCGCGTCGACGACCGGCGCGGCGGAGCTGGTGGTCGGGACCGCGCTGGAGGAGGCTGCCGCGGACTGGTCGCCCTCGTCGGGGGCCTGCGCCTGGCCGTCGTCGCCGGTGCCGCCGATGTAGGACGGGATGACGCCGCGGCCGTCGGTGAGCGGCGTGGGGTCGAAGACCATCCAGCCGTGGCCCGCGAAGTAGATCTCCACCCACGCGTGCGCGTCGAGGCTGGTGATGGTCTTGTAGTCGTCGGTCGGGTAGCCGCCGGTGAAGCCGATGGCCACCCTGGCGGGCAGGCCGATCGAGCGGGCCATCACGGCCATCGCGGCCGAGTACTGCTGGCAGAAGCCGGTCTTGCTGTTGATCACGAAGTCGACCAGCGCGTCCGCGTTGGAGTCGCCCTCGGTCTTCGTCGAGTACTTGAAGCCCTGCGTGCCGTCGGTGAAGTACCGGTACAGCGCCGTGGCCTTGTCGAACTTGGTGCTCTCGTTCTGGGTGACGGTCCTGGCCAGCGCCGTGATCGACTGGTCGATGCCGTTGATCTGGAAGTACACCGGGTCGACGCCCTCGGCGCTGCCGTTGGCCCGCCGCAGCTCGTCGGCCGACGGGTTCTCCAGCACGGTCTCCAGCGTGTACGGGCCGACCTTGTGCTTCTTGAGGCTGTAGATCATGCCGCGGGCGTTGTCGAAGCGCCACGTGTCGTCGGTGTTCTCGATCTTGCGGGGCTTGCCGTAGACGGGCAGCCACACGTCGTTCCAGCCGACCGGGTCGATCTGGACCTTGGTGGTCTTGCCGTCACCGGGGTCGCCGGGCTGCGGGGGCAGGTCGCCCCGCGCAGGGCTGCCCTCGGACAGCGCGCCGCCGACGGACCACTCGCCGCTGCCGGGGTCGTACTGCTGGAGCGTCATGGCCCGCAGGTAGGCCGAGTCCGGGAGGCCGCGGACGTGGAACATCTCCCTGGTCTCACCCTGGCTGAGCATGCCGCGCAGCTCGGTCAGCGGTTTGAGCCCGAGCCCGTCGGCGCCGCCGCCCGCCGCGGTGCCCGTGCCGGGCAGCCTGCCCACGGTGCCGATCAGCGTGAAGGTGGCGCCCGCGAACAGCGCGATCACCACGGCCATGCCCGCCACGGCGGTGGCGGCGCCGCCGGAGCTGCTGCCCCCGGTGCCGCTCATCCGTCCTCGCCACGCCTCGTGCCGGTGTTGGCCGTCGACCACCAGCAGCAGCGCGAACGAGGCCGCGCCCAGCACGAACGTCCACAGCGGCAGCATCTCGTCGGCCAGCGACGCGGGCACCGCGAACACGCACAGCAGCACCAGACCGGAGGCCGCGGGGGCCGCCGCGCCGACGGCGAGGGTGTCCACGAGGACCGCGACGAGACCCATCGCGAGCATGATCAGGCAGCGCATCGCGGGGCTCTCCGCGACCGGCGGCACGCCCGTCTGCACCTCGCTGATCGAGTTGCCGAGCACCGACCACAGATCGCCAAGCGACTCGGGACCGGGCAGCACGACCAGGAAACCGGTCCTGGTGAACAGCGTGACGAGCAGGCAGAGCAGCGCGAGGATCTGGCCGATGCCCACCAGCGGGGCGGGCAGCCGGACCGCGCGCAGCAGCAGGCCGGTGCCGCTGACCACGGCGACCGCGATCAGCACGTAGAAGATCCACAGCCCGCCGGTGACGACACCGGACAGCGCCGTCGCCGAGCACACCACCGCGAGCGCGGCGACTGCGGGCGTCACCGACCCCGACCAGTCCCCCCCGGCGGCCGGGGGGCGGCCGGGAGGTGCCGCCGCGGGCGGTCTCTGCTGAAAAGCTCCGGGCATCAGCCAACCTCCGTGGGCACCACGGGACTGCCGTGGTGAAGCTCGTGCCGGACCCGGCTCACGCGGCTCGACGGGTGGGTGGTCGAGGTGCGCGGCGTTCGGTCGGTGGTCGGGGACGGGGCTGGTCGCGGCATCAGCCGACCTCCGTGCGCACCACGGGGCCCCGGTTGCCCGCGCTGTGGCACAGCTCCTGCCAGACCTGGTTCATCGGGCTGGAGGGCTTGGCGATCGACACGCCCCACCCCGCGATGTGCAGCAGGCGCTGGGCCTCGGTCACGTCGGGCGACGGGTCCTCGGTCGAGCCCGCCCACTCGCCGACGTCGAGCAGCACGGCGAGGCTGCGCATGCCGCGCGGCCGGTAGCGGACGAGCCCGTCCACGACGGCCGGGGTGCACGCGCCGAGCACGGCGATGACCTCCTGGCCCGCGCCGGGGTCGAGGCCTGCCGCCAACTCCTTGCGGTGCGAGGGTTGCAGGGCGGCCAGCGAGTCGAGCACCACGGCGTCGCTGTGGCCGCCGTCGCCCGAGCCGCCCGCGAGGACGCGGCCGTCCTCGGCGACGAGCTTCACCTGGTGGCCGAAGCGGTGCAGGTGCAGGCAGATGCTGGCGGTCATGGAGACGGCCCACTCCAGGCTCGCGCTCGGACCGCTGCCGCGGTGCGCGGTCAGCCGGTGGTCGAGCAGCACGGTCGTGCCGCCGCGCCACGGGCGTTCCTCCACGCGGACCATGAGCTGGTCGCGGCGGGCCGTCGAGCGCCAGTGCACCTTGCGCAGGTCGTCGCCGTGCCGGTACTCGCGGACGATCGCGTCGTCCTCGCCCTGGCCGCTGCGCAGCCGGATCGAGCCGTCGTCGCCCGCGCCCATGCCGGAGCCGCTGGGCAGGCCGCTGAGCCCGGTGATCCGGGGCACCACGACCAGCCTGCTGCGGCCCGCGAGTTCGCGGTCGTACTCCACCAGCCCGAACGGGGCGGTGATGCGGGCCATCAGCGGGCCCACCTGCTGGATGCCGCGCATGACGGGCTTGAGGGGGTAGCGCAGCGCGGTGGCCGTGCTGCGGGGCAGCCGCTCCACCACGAACCGGGGCCTGCTGCCGAGCGCGTACGGGACGTTGTCCTCCAGGAGCAGGCCGCCGGTGGGCAGCCTGCCGGTGCTCCGCAGCTCGACGCGCACCTCGGTCGCGGAGCCGACCGGCACCCGGCTGGGGTGCAGGAAGCGGGACGCGTGCAGCCCGACCCTGGCTCGGGTGGCCAGCCACGCCGCCAGCAGCGGCAGGGCGACCACGAAGGCCGCCACCCTGAGCAGGTCGCGCTCGTTGAGGACGAGCGCGCACAGCCCGGCGGCGAACCCCGCGGCGAGCAGGCAGCGGCCGCGGGTCGTCAGGCCGGAGAGGGCTCCGCGCATCTCAGCGGTTCGTCCCTGCGTTCTTGGGGAACTGGCCGTTCGGCGACGCCGTCGCCTGCGGCACGGGCACCCGCTGGATCAGCGAGCGGACCAGGTCGGCGGGGGAGCGGCGGGCGGCCTGCGCCTCGGCGGTGAGCACCAGCCGGTGCGCCAGCACGGGGACCGCGACGGCGTGGATGTCGTCCGGGACGACGAAGTCGCGGCCCGCCAGCGCGGCCTGCGCGCGAGCGGCGCGGACCAGGTGCAGCGTGGACCGCGGGGACGCGCCGAGCCGCAGCTCGGGCAGCCTGCGGGTGGCCGAGACGAGTTCCACGGCGTACCGGCGGATCTCCTGCGACAGGTGCACCCGGCGGACCGTCTGCACCAGTTTCAGGATCTGCGCGGCGTCCGACACCGGCCGCAGCTCGTCCATCGGGTTGGTGCCCGCGTGCTCGTCGACCATCGCCAGCTCGGCGGCCGGGTCCGGGTAGCCGATGGAGACGCGTGCGGTGAACCGGTCCCGCTGGGCCTCGGGCAGCGCGTACGTGCCCTCCATCTCGATCGGGTTCTGGGTCGCGATCACCATGAACGGCGCACCGAGCGGGTAGGTCTTCCCGTCGACGGTGACCTGGTGCTCCTCCATGCACTCCAGCAGCGCGGACTGCGTCTTGGGGGAGGCGCGGTTGATCTCGTCGCCGACCACGATGTTCGCGAACACCGGGCCTGGCCGGAACTCGAACTCGTTGCCCTGCCGGTTGTAGATCGACGACCCGGTGATGTCGCTGGGCAGCAGGTCGGGGGTGAACTGGATGCGGCTCACCGTGCAGTCGATCGACCGGGCCAGCGCCTTCGCCAGCGACGTCTTGCCGACGCCGGGCACGTCCTCCACCAGCAGGTGACCCTCGGCGAGCAGGGCGACCAGCGAGATCCGGACCACGTCGGGTTTGCCGACGAGGACCTTCTCCACGTTGGCGGCGATCCGCTGGACCGCGGTGTGCAGCTCTCCGAGCACGTCGTCAGGTCGCGTCTGCGGTGCGTGGGCAGCACTGTTCACCGTGGGGTTGACGGCCTGCGCGCCCTGTCCGAACGCGTGGTCCGGGAGTGCTGCTGGCTGGGTACTCGGGGTCACTCGACCTCCTGGAGCGGGGCTCGCCCGCGACCGGTGCACGGAAGCGGTGAGCGTTTCACGCAGTGTGTCAAACCAGGGCGAAGTGCCCTACCCCCGATTCGACAGGATCCTGACGGTAGTGAGGACGTGCGGGGTTGCACAGCGGTTCATTTTCCCCCATCCCCACGATTCCCCACCACGGGCGTCCGCGAACCCGTTTTCGCCGATTTCACTGGTCCATCCGGGTGGCAAAACGGCCCTGGAAGCTCACTCGGGGAGGTGGGTGTCGCTCGCTTCCCCCACCTGGCTCCACGCCGCTCGCAAGCCTTCTACCTGCGGTTATATCAAACGGCACCCGATGGAAACACCCGTTTCAGCGTTGACTGTGGTGAAAAGTGGGGTACTGTGGCGCCCGGTGGGGCTGACGGGGGCTCCACTGCCGCTCGGAGTCCGGTCGGCAGGAGGTGTGGAGGTGCCATGTTCCTCGGCACTCACCTCCCCAGGCTGGACGACAAGGGTCGGCTGACGCTGCCCGCGAAGTTCCGGGATGCGCTAGCGGGGGGTGTCATGGTCACCAAGGGCCAGGACCACTGCCTCTTCGTGTTCCCGCGAGCCGAGTTCGAGCAGATGGCGACGAAGGTCGCGAGCGCCTCCTTCACGAACGAGTCCGTTCGCGCCTACCAGCGCTACCTGTTCGCCAGCACGGACGAGCAGCGGCCGGACGGGCAGGGCCGCATCTCGATCGTCCAGGAGCTGCGCAACTACGCCGGTTTGACCAAGGAGTGCGCGGTCATCGGCGCCATCAACCGGTTGGAGATCTGGGACTCCCAGGCCTGGCAGCGCTACCTCGAGGCCCATGAGGACAGCTACGCCGAAGCGCGGGAGGAGGTCCTCCCTGGCGTCTTCTGATCGGCCGTGAGTAGAGCACGACGTGGTTCGGGTGCCGTGAGGCCTCGGTCCGCTCGGCTTTCGGCCCTGGCGCACCTTCCCCGGCGCCAGGTTCGACGGGCGGGCGGGGACCTGACGACACCCGATCTCCACGTTGTGGCGGTCGATCACGAAGCAAGGGAGGGGGCTTGAGATGGCGGAGCGACCACGGCACGTACCGGTCCTGCTGAACCGCGTCCTCGAGCTGCTGGCTCCCGCACTGGCCGACCGGCCCGCCGTCGTGGTGGACGCGACCCTCGGGCTCGGCGGTCACGCCGAGGCCCTGCTGCGGGCGCACCCCCGGCTCAGGCTGATCGGCCTCGACCGCGACCCGCAGGCCATCGAGCTGTCGAGCAAGCGGCTCGCGGACTTCGGCGACCGCGTCACGTTCGTCAACGTCACCTACGACCGCATCGCCGACGCCGTCTCGGACCTCGGACTGTCCCACGTGGACGGCGTCCTGATGGACCTCGGCGTCTCCTCGCTCCAGCTCGACGCCCGGGAGCGCGGGTTCGCGTACTCCAGGGACGCGCCGCTGGACATGAGGATGAGCGCGGGCACCGGCCAGACCGCGGCGGACGTGCTGAACACCTACCCGCCCGGCGACCTGGTGCGGATCCTGCGCGACTACGGCGAGGAGCGGTTCGCCAAGAAGATCGTCGGCGCGGTGGTCCGGGAGCGCGAGCGCGAGCCGTTCACCAACAGCGGGCGGCTCGTCGAGCTGCTGTACGCGGCCGTGCCCGCGGCGACCAGGCGCACCGGCGGCCACCCGGCCAAGCGGACGTTCCAGGCGCTGCGCATCGAGGTGAACGAGGAGCTGGAGTCGTTGCGGCTCGCGCTCCCCGCCGCGCTGTCGGTGCTCGGCGTCGGAGGGCGGCTCGTCGTGGAGGCCTACCAGTCGCTGGAGGACCGGATGGTCAAGCGGGCCATCGCCGAGGTCGCGGTGTCGCGCAGTCCGCAGGGCCTGCCCGTGGAACTGCCCGGCTACGGGCCGCGGTTCAAGCTCGTCACCAAGGGCGCCGAGCTGGCCAACGAGCAGGAGATCGAGGAGAACCCGAGGGCGGCACCGGTCCGCCTGCGGGCCGCGGAACGGATCGAGGAGGCGTAGTGACCGCACCAGCCAGGGCGGGCGGCACCTCGCCGAACCCGCGGCCCCGCCCGGAGAAGCCGCGCGAGCGCGCCCTCAAGTCCGTTCCCGCACCGGCGGGCTCGCCGCGGTCCAGGTCCGCCTCGACCGAGCGCGCCTACGCCCGGCGGGCCCAGCGCGCCCAGAACCTCAGGGGCGGGAGCGTCGCCGCGCCGCGGCGCAAGCCGGGCCCGGTGGCCAAGGCGCCGTTCGTCGTCATGGTGATGGCCATGCTGATCGTCGGCCTCGCCACGATCATGTGGCTGTCCACGCAGGCCGCCGCCGACTCCTACAAGCTCCAGGAAGCGCACAACCAGGCCACGCAGCTCTCGCTGCGGGTCGAGCAGCTGCGCCAGGAGGTCGCGCTCGCGGAGTCGCCGACCAAGCTCGCCGAGGCCGCGGCGAAGCTCGGGCTGGTGCTCGCGGGCGACCCGGCGAAGCTCAAGCAGCTCCCGGACGGCACGGTCGAGGTCTACGGCAAGCCCTCCGCCGTGGAGGCCCCCGCGCCCCCGCCGTCGGCCACCACCGCGCCGAGCACGACCGCGCCGACCACCGGCCAGTCCGCGACGCCGCCGCCCGGCGAGCAGCAGCAGACACCGACCGACACGCAAGCCCAACAGCCGCCAGCGGTGCCAGGAGGTTAGTCATGCCGGGGCCCAGCAGCGGCAGGCAAGCACGACGTCCGCTGTCGGTGCGGGCGACCCGTCCGGCCAAGCGGCGGGGAGCCAACGCCCGCGTCCGCCTCACGGTCGGGCGGCTGCTGCTCGTCAGCGCCCTGCTGCTGGCGGGGATCAAGCTCGTGCAGGTGCAGGGCTTCGAGGCCGCCGAGCTGTCGCTCAAGGCCCAGCAGCAGCGCGCCACGCCGCAGGACATCCCCGCCGAGCGCGGGGCGATCCTGGACCGCAACGGCAACCAGCTCGCGTTCAGCATCGAGGCGCGGGCGCTCTACGCCGTGCCGAAGCTGATGCGCAAGAACTGGGCCGAGCAGCTGGAGAAGGACCCGTCGATCGGCAGCTTCGAGGACCACGCCAAGGCCATCGGGGCGGCGATCCAGCAGGTGCTCGGCACCGAGGTCGACGGTCAGAGGACCGACGAGCAGACCATGACCGAGAAGCTGCTGAGGGACACCACCTACATCGAGCTGGTGGACAACGTCGAGCCGACGAAGGCCGCCGCGATCCGCAAGCAGTTCAACGAGATCGGCTCGGAGTTCCGCGCGGTCCGGGTGTACCCCAACGGCAAGCTGGCGTCGAACATCGTCGGCGCGGCGAACTGGCGCAAGGACATGACGCCCGGCGCGACGCACGGCCAGCTCGGGCTGGAGAGCTCGCAGGACAACCTGCTCGCGGGCCGCAACGGCCGCCGGGTCGTGGACACCATCCAGGGCGGTGACGTCGTGATCCCCGGCGCCGACCGCGACCGGGAGCTGGAACCCGCGACACCGGGCAAGAGCCTGGAGCTGACGCTCGACATCGACACCCAGTACGTCGTGCAGAACATGGTCACCGACTACACGGCCAAGAGCGGCGCGAAGAGCGGCTCGGCGGTGGTGCTCGACAGCAAGACCGGCGAGATCCTGGCCATGGCGAACGACAAGACGTTCGACCCGGCGAACTTCGGCAAGGCCACCGAGGACGAGAAGCGCAACATCGCGGTGACCTCGGTGTACGAGCCCGGCTCGGTGAACAAGATCATCACCGCGGCGGGCGCGATCGAGGACGGGCTGTTCAAGCCGGACGAGGTCCTCACGGTGCCGGGCCGCATCCAGGTCGCCGACCGCTGGATCAGGGACGCCTGGCCGCACGGCGACCTCGACATGACGTTCACGGGCGTGTTCGGCAAGTCCTCCAACGTCGGCACGCTGATGGCCGCGCAGAAGCTCGGCGAGGAGCGGTACGCCGACCTGCTGCGCAAGTTCGGGCTCGGCAAGCGCACCGGTTCCGGCCTCACCGGCGAGGAGGCCGGGCTGGTCCCGCCGCTCAACCAGTGGTCGGGGTCGACGTTCGGCAACCTGCCGATCGGGCAGGGCCTGAGCATGACGCTGCTCCAGATGACCGGGATGTACCAGGCGATGGCCAACGACGGTCTGCGCATCCCGCCGAGGATCATCCGCGCGGAGGTCGACGGCAACGGCTCCCGCAAGGAGACCGAGCGGCCGGAGGCCGTCCGCGTGGTGAGCCCGGAGACCGCGAAGACGGTGCGCGAGATGTTCCGCTCGGTCGTGCAGGACGCGCCGGGCCAGACCGGAACCGGTGCCGCCGCCGCCCTGTCGGGCTACCAGATCGCGGGCAAGACGGGCACGGCGCAGCAGATCGACCCGGACGGCCGGTACAGCAGCACCGACTACTGGATCACCTTCGCGGGCATCCTGCCCGCGGACAACCCCCGCTACGTCGTGGGGATCATGCTCGACGGGCCCACGGGCACGCCGTTCAGCAGCTCCGCGGCGCCGCTGTTCCACGACATCGCCTCGTACCTGGCCCAGCGGTACCAGGTGCCGCTGTCGGCCGAGCAGTCCCCGCTGATCACGCTCACGCCGTGAGCACGGCTCGCCACGGGACGTGATCTGCGTCCCACCGGTCCACGCGGTGGCCGCCCGGTCCGCCGCGGAGGTGGTCGCGTTCACCCCGCTCCGTGACCGGATGTCCCCGTGAAGACCGTCGTCGGTCCGATCGGGACACCGCGGCCGATGTCGCAGCACGGGCAACCGCGAGGGCCCGTCGGACGTCACAAGCCTTGCGGCACCGGGGAATCAGGTGCGGTCCGGAGCCACCGCGGTCGTCGGAGCGACCCCGTGGCCGTGTAGTTTCCGGGCGGGACGACGAGATGTCCACCTTGGACCACCGAGCGGGCGGAGAGTTCGATCTTGGCTGATCACCCGCCGAACGCGCATGCGCCGGTCGGCCACGCTCCGTGCGCCGGTAGCCTTCCGCGCGTGCCTGCCAAGCTCCAGGGCAAGGTCGCGACCGCCCCGCCTCGCCCTTCCCGCATCCAGCCTGTCACCGTGTCCGAGCTCGCCTCGGTGGTCGACGCGCACCTGACCACGCCCACCTACGCCCACGTGCGGGTGAGCGGCGCGACGCTGCGCGCCCAGCACGTGGTCCCCGGAGACCTCTTCGCCGCCCTGCCGGGCGCGCGTGCGCACGGTGCCGACTTCGTCGAAGGCGCGCTGGCCGCGGGGGCCGCCGCCGTCCTCACCGACGAAGCGGGCGCCGCCCGGCCCGCCCTGCGCGACGCGCGCGTGCCGGTGCTGGTGCACCCGGACCCGCGCGGCGTGCTCGGCCTGCTCGCCGCCCGCGTCTACGGCTACCCGTCCACGAAGCTCGCCGTCTGGGGCATCACCGGCACGTCCGGCAAGACGACGACCAGCTACCTGGTCGAGTCCGCGCTGCGCGCCGCGGGCCACCGCACCGGCCTCATCGGCACGGTCGAGACCCGCATCGCCGGTGAGCGCCTGGACAGCGCGTTCACCACGCCCGAGGCGCCCGACCTCCAGGCGCTGCTCGCCGTCATGGTCGAGCGCGAGGTGCTCGACGTCGTGATGGAGGTGTCCAGCCACGCCCTCGACCTCGGTCGGGTCGCGGGCACCGAGTTCGCGATCGGCGCGTTCACCAACCTGTCGCAGGACCACCTGGACTTCCACCCGGACATGGAGGACTACTTCCGGGCGAAGGCGCAGCTGTTCGACGGCCGCGCCCGCACCGAGGTGGTCTGCGTGGACGGCGAGTGGGGTCGCCGCCTGGTCACGCCGGACACGGTGACCGTGGCGATGACGACCGACGCCGCGTGGACCTCCGGCGAGGTGTCCGTGACGCCGACCGGCGAGCAGTCGTTCACCGCGCACGGCCCGGACGGGCTCGCGCTGCCGATCACGCTCCGGCTCCCCGGCTCGTTCAACGTCGCCAACGCGCTGCTGGCCATCGGCTGCCTGCACGCCGCGGGGGTCGCCCCGGCGGACATCCAGGCGGGCCTGTCGGCCGTGCGGGTGCCCGGCCGGATGCAGCGCGTCGACGAGGGCCAGGCGTTCACCGCCGTCGTCGACTACTCGCACAAGCCCGCCGCCGTGGCGCTGGCGCTCGACGCCGTCCGCAGGCAGGTCGAGGGCCGGGTCATCACCGTGCTCGGCTGCGGCGGCGACCGCGACACGGCCAAGCGCCCGCTGATGGGCGAGGAGGCGGCGCGGCGCAGCGACCTGCTGGTCGTCACCGACGACAACCCGCGCAGCGAGGACCCGGCGACCATCCGGGCGGCCATGCTGGCGGGGGCGCTCGCGGTGCCGGAGGGCGAGCGTGGTGAGGTCGTGGAGATCGGCGACCGAGGGGCCGCCATCGAGCACGCCGTGGCCCAGGCACGTCCCGGTGACGTCGTCGTCGTCGCGGGCAAGGGCCACGAGACCGGCCAGGAGGTCGCGGGCGTGATCCAGCCGTTCTCGGACGTGGACACGCTCGCCGCCGCGATCAGGGGAGCCCGCACGTGATCCGACTCAGCCTCGCCGAGATCGCCACGATCGTCGGTGGGACCCTGCACGTGCCCGACGCCCTGCTCGCGGGGTCGAGCGCGGACGAGGTCGGCCGCACCGTCGTGACCGGCTCCGTGGAGTTCGACACCCGCGCCGTCGGGCCGGGCGGCCTGTTCGTGGCGCTGCCCGGTGTCCGGGTCGACGGCCACGCCTTCGCCGCCTCGGCCGTCGCCGCGGGCGCGGTGGGCGTGCTGGCGGCCCGCGAGGTCGACGCCCCCGCCGTGGTCGTGCCGCCGGTCGACGACGCGCACCGCCGCTCGGTGGCGCTGACCGGCGACACCGACGGCTCGGGAGCCGCCGTGCTCGCCGCGCTGGCGAAGCTGGCCCGCCACGTGACGGACGCGCTGGCCGCCGACGGGCTCGCCGTGGTGGGCGTCACCGGCTCGTCCGGCAAGACGTCGACCAAGGACCTCATCGCGCAGCTGCTGGAGCACCTCGGCTCCACGGTCGCGCCCCCCGGCTCGTTCAACAACGAGCTGGGCCACCCGTGGACCGTGCTGCGCGCGACCGAGGCCACCAAGCACCTGGTGCTGGAGCTGTCCGCCCGCGGACCGGGCCACATCGCGGCGCTGTGCCGCACCGCGCCGCCGCGCATCGGCGCGGTGCTGAACGTCGGCACCGCCCACCTGAGCGAGTTCGGCTCGCAGGAGGCCGTGGCGAAGACCAAGGGCGAACTGGTCGAGGAGCTGCCCGCCGACGGCGTGGCGATCCTCAACGCCGACGACCCGCTGGTCGCCGCGATGGCCGAGCGCACGAAGGCGCGGGTCGTGTTCGTCGGCCAGAAGTCCACGGCCGACGTGCGCGCCGAGGCCGTGGAGCTGGACGACCAGGCCCGCGCCCGCTTCACGCTGGTGACGGCGGAGGGCAGCGCGCCGGTCGAACTCGACCTGCACGGCGCCCACCACGTCGGCAACGCGCTGGCCGCCGCCGCGGTCGCGCTGGAACTGGGCGCCACGACCGCGCAGGTCGCGGACTGGCTGTCCACCGCGCAGCGGCGGTCCGACCGCCGCATGGAGGTCACCACCCGTCCCGACGGCGTGACCGTGCTCAACGACTCCTTCAACGCGAACCCGGAGTCGATGAGCGCCGCACTGAAGACGCTCGCCACGATGGCGCGCGCGGGCAACCCCAGGCGGCGCGCCTGGGCGGTGCTCGGCGTCATGGGTGAGCTGGGGGACAACACCGTCTCAGCGCACGACGAGATCGGGCGCTTGGCGGTCCGCTTGGACATCAGTCGTTTGGTTGTGGTCGGCGAGCAGGCGAGGCCGATGCACCAGGGCGCGAACCTCGAAGGTTCGTGGGGAGAGGAGTCGGTGCTGGTGCCGGACGTCGAGGCGGCGATCGCGCTACTGCGCGAGGAGCTGCGGGGAGATGACGTTGTGCTGGTGAAGGCATCGAAGGCCGCCGCGTTGTGGCGGGTCGCGGACGCGCTGCTGGAGGCGGGCACCAAGTGAAGAGCATCCTGATCGCCGCGGCCATCGCGCTGCTCGTCTCGATCATGCTGACCCCGTACCTGATCAAGGTCTTCTCCCGGCAGGGGTTCGGCCAGGAGATCCGGGAAGAGGGTCCGCAGAGCCACAAGACCAAGCGCGGCACGCCCACCATGGGTGGCGTCGCGATCCTGATCGCGATGTGGGCCGGGTACCTCGGCGCGCACGCGGTGAACGCCATGTCGGACTCCGCGCAGGGGCAGACGCCGAGCGCGTCCGGCCTGCTGGTGCTGATGCTGACGACGTCGCTCGGCATCGTCGGCTTCCTCGACGACTTCATCAAGATCCGCAAGCAGCGCAACCTCGGCCTGAACAAGACGGCGAAGCTGGTCGGCCAGTTCGTGGCCACCATCATCTTCGCGGTCCTGGTCGTGCAGTTCGCCAACCGCGAGGGCATCACGCCCGCGTCGGTGAACCTCTCGTTCGTCCGCGACATCCCCGTGGTGTCGTTCGGCGTCGTCGGCTTCGTGGTGTTCTGCTACGCCGCCATCTCCGCGTGGTCCAACGCCGTGAACCTGACCGACGGCCTCGACGGCCTCGCGGGCGGCAGCTCGGCGATGGTGTTCGGCACCTACGTGGTCATCAGCTTCTGGCAGTTCCGCTACAACTGCTCCACCTCGCCGCTCGCGGGCTGCTACGACGTGCGCGACCCGCTGGACCTCGCGCTGATCGCCGCCGCCGCGATGGCGGGCTGCATCGGCTTCCTGTGGTGGAACGCGGCCCCGGCCAAGATCTTCATGGGTGACACCGGCTCGCTCGCGCTCGGTGGTCTCGTGGCCGGTCTGTCCATCACCACCCGCACCGAGCTGCTGATGGTCGTCATCGGCGGTCTGTTCGTGGTCGAGGCGCTGTCGGTGGTGCTCCAGGTCGCGGTCTTCCGCACGTCCCGGCGGCGGCTCTTCCGCATGGCCCCGTTCCACCACCACTTCGAACTCGCCGGGTGGGCCGAAACCACGGTGATCATCAGGTTCTGGCTGCTCGCGGGCATCTGCTGCATGCTCGGGCTCGGCCTGTTCTACAGCGAGTGGCTGACCGCGGTCGGGAGTTGAACCCGGTGACGACCTTCCTCGACGGCAAGCACGTCCTGGTGGCGGGAGCGGGCGTGACCGGCCGCTCCGCCGCCGAAGCCCTGCTGGCCGCGGGCGCGCAGGTGACCGTCACGGACGGTTCGGCCGACCGGCTGCTCGCGCTGGAGACGCTGCTGTCCGGTGTTTCGCTGGTGCCCGGTCTGACCGAACCGCCGCAGGGCACGGACCTGGTCGTCACCAGTCCGGGCTGGCGGCCGGAGAGCCCGCTGCTCGCCGCCGCCACCGCCGCGGGGATCGAGGTCGTCGGCGAGGTCGAGCTGGCGTGGCGGATGGCCGCCGAGCTGGCCGACCCGCCCGTCTGGCTGGCCGTCACCGGAACCAACGGCAAGACCACCACCGTCGGGATGCTGGAGTCGATCCTGCGCACCGCGGGCATCGACGCGGTCGCCTGCGGCAACGTCGGCCTGCCCGTCGTGGACGCCCTGCTGGCGGGCCACCGGGTGCTGGCGGTCGAGCTGTCGAGCTTCCAGCTCTACTGGTCGCCGTCCGTGCGGCCGTTCGCGGGCGTGCTGCTCAACCTGGCCGAGGACCACCTCGACTGGCACGGCGGCATGACCGCGTACGCCGAGGCGAAGGCGCGCGTGCTGTCCGGTGAGATCGCCGTCGGCGGCGTCGACGACCCGCTGGTGGCCGCGCTGCTCAAGGCCGCCCCGTCTGGCAGGCACGTCGGGTTCACCCTCGGGGAACCCGTCGACGGCCAGCTGGGCATCGTGGACGGCAGGCTGGTCGACCGCGCGTTCAGCGTGGACGAGGACCTGATCGAGGTCGACGAGGTACTCCCCGCGGGCCCGCCCGGACTGGCCGACGCCCTGGCCGCGGCCGCGCTGGCCCGCGCGTACGGCGTCCCGGCCGAGTCCGTGCGCCGGGGGCTGCTGAACTTCCGGCCCGGTGCGCACCGCGCGGTCGTCGTGGCCGAGTCCGCGGGCATCACCTACGTCAACGACTCCAAGGCCACGAACCCGCACGCGGCCGTCGCGTCGCTGCGCTCGCACGGCAGCGTCGTGTGGCTCGCGGGCGGACTGCTCAAGGGCGCGTCGGTGGACGACCTGGTCGCCGCCGAGGCGCACCGGCTGCGGGCCGTCGTGCTGTTCGGGGCGGACCGCGAGGAGATCGCCGACGCGCTGCGCCGCCACGCCCCGCACGTCCCGTGCGCGCTGGTGGACGCGACGGACCGCGACGCCATGGCGACGGTCGTGCACGCCGCCCGCGAACTGGCCCAGCCCGGCGACGTGGTGCTCCTGGCACCCGCCGCGGCGTCCATGGACATGTTCACCGACTACGCCCACAGGGGCCACGCCTTCACCGAGGCGGTGCTGCACCTGGTCGAGCACGAGAAGGCGGGCTCTTCGACGTGATCGCCCTGGCGACCACCGCGCGAGGCCGGAGGCGGCCGAGCCTGCCGCCTCCGGGGGAGCGGCCGTGTAACAGTAGGGACATGACTGCGGTGGTGGGGACGTGACGGTGGTGGACCGGCCGACGGGCGCCGTCAAGGCCGCCAAGCCGCGGCGGCGGCGGGTCGTGGGGGTCAAGGGTTCGCTGACGGCGTGGCTGAGCCGTCCGCTGGCGGACTTCCACCTGCTGCTGGCGATCTTCGGTCTGCTGACCGCCATCGGGCTCGTGATGGTGCTGTCGGCGTCGGTGCCCGGTGAGGTCGCCGTCGGGCAGTCGGCGTACTCGGTGTTCCAGAAGCAGCTCACCTACGTCGCCGTCGGCGCGGTGCTGTTCTGGGTGGCGCTGCGGATCCCGCTGCGCCAGGTCCGGCACCTGAGCACGATGGCGATGCTGGTGTGCGTGCTGCTGCTGGTGCTGGTGCTGACGCCGCTGGGCACGGACATCAACGACACCCGCTCCTGGTTCGTCGTGGGGCCGGTGTCGTTCCAGCCTGTCGAGGCGGCCAAGCTCGCGCTGGCGCTGTGGGGCGCGCACGTGCTGGTGACCAAGCGGGCGCTGCTGAACCAGTACCGGCACCTGCTGGTGCCGGTGGTGCCCGTCGGGCTCGGGATCTTCACGCTGGTGATGCTCCAGCCCGACCTGGGCGGCACGATCACGCTCGGCGTGGTGCTGCTCAGCCTGCTGTGGTTCGTCGGGGCCCCGATGCGGGTGTTCGGCGTGCTGCTGCTCGGCGCGGTCGGCGGCGCGATCGTGCTCGGCATCGGCGCGACCTACCGGCTCAAGCGGCTGGTGTCGTTCCTCGACCCCGAGGCCGACCCGCTGGGCGCCGGACTCCAGGCGCAGCAGGCGGAGTACGCGCTCGCCGAGGGCGGGCTGTTCGGCAAGGGGCTCGGCCAGGCCAGCTCCAAGTGGGACTACCTGCCGAACGTGCACAGCGACTTCATCTTCGCGGTCATCGGCGAGGAACTCGGCTTCGTGGGCTGCGCCATGGTCCTCGGCCTGTTCGCCATGCTCGCCGTGGTGGGGCTGCGGATCGCCGCCCGCAACACCGACCCGTGGATCCGGATGGTCGCCGCGACGCTGACGGTGTGGCTGGTCGCGCAGGCCGCCATCAACATCGGCTACGTCGTCCGGCTCCTGCCGGTCACCGGCATCACGCTCCCGATGATCTCCTCCGGCGGCACGTCCGTCGTGACGACCATGGTCGTGTTCGGTCTGCTGGCGAGCTGCGCCCGGCACGAGGCGGAGGCGGTGTCCGCGCTGCGGCACATCGGTCCCGGCCGCGTCGGCGGCGTGCTGCGGCTGCCCGCGCCGGAGGCCTACAAGCCGCCGCCCAAGCGCAAGCCGGTGCGGCCGTCGTCGCCGCCGCGCGCACCGGGCAGGCGGGCCGCCGCACCCCAGCCGCCGGACGAACGGCGGATGGCCGGGAGGTCCGCACCACCGTCGGAGTACCGTCGCCGCGAATCGCGCAAGGCGACCCAGGACAGATCAGCCCGCAACCGGCGAACCGGTCGTGACGGGCGCTAGTCGCACAACTCGTGCAGTCGATCTAGGAGGAAACGCGTGACGGGGCAGGACCGGGTTCCCCAACGGGGCGGACCGTGCGTGGTGGTCGCCGGAGGCGGCACCGCGGGGCACATCGAGCCCGCACTGGCCCTGGCCGACGCGGTCATGAGGCTGCGGCCGGACGCGCGGGTCATCGCGCTCGGCACCGAGCGCGGCCTGGAGTCGAAGCTGGTGCCCGCCAGGGGCTACCAGCTCGAACTCATCCCGCCGGTGCCGATGCCGCGCAAGCCGACGACGGACCTGCTGAAGCTGCCGCTGAAGGTCCGCGACTCGGTGCGCCGGACCAGGGAGATCCTGGAGCGCTACCACGCGGACGTCGTGGTCGGCTTCGGCGGTTACGTGGCGCTGCCCGCGTACCTCGCGGCCCGCGGCCGGGTGCCGATCGTCGTGCACGAGGCGAACGCGAAGGCGGGGCTGGCCAACAAGGTCGGTGCCAAGTTCGCCGAGCGCGTCGCCGCGGCCGTCCCGGACTCGGGGCTGGCGGAGGCCGAGATCATCGGCATCCCGCTGCGGCGGTCGATCACCGGCCTGAACCGGATGGCGCTGCGCGCGCAGGCCCGCCAGTTCTTCGGGCTGCACCCGCACGCCCCGACGCTGCTGGTGTTCGGCGGCTCGCAGGGCGCGCAGTCGCTCAACAGGGCCGTGTCCGGTGCGGCGACGGCGTTCGCCTCGGCGGGCATCGGCGTGCTGCACGCGCACGGCCCCAAGAACACCCTGGCGGTGCAGGCGATGGCGGGCGCCCCGGCGTACGTCCCCGTGCCGTACCTGGAGCGGATGGACCTCGCCTACGCCGCCGCCGACGCGGTGCTGTGCCGCTCCGGCGCCATGACGGTGGCCGAGGTGTCGGCGGTCGGCCTGCCCGCGGTGTTCGTGCCGCTGCCGATCGGCAACGGCGAGCAGGCCCTCAACGCCGGTCCCGTGGTGTCGGCGGGCGGCGGCATGATGATCATGGACGCCGACCTGACGCCGGAGCGGGTCGCCCGCGAGATCGTCCCGCTGATGGCCGACCGGGGGCGGCTGGCCGCGATGAGCGCCGCGACCCTGGGCACCGGTCGACGCGAAGCCGACGAAGTTCTCGCCAGGATGGTCCTCGAGGTGATCAAGAAGTGAGCACGCTGGAGCGGGTGCACCTGGTCGGCATCGGCGGGGCGGGGATGAGCGGCATCGCCCGCATCCTGCTCGCCCGCGGCGGCCAGGTGTCCGGGACCGACGCCAAGGACTCGCGCACGGTGCTCGCGCTGCGCGCGCAGGGCGCGCTGGTCGCGGTCGGCCACGACCCGAAGAACCTGGACCAGCTCGACGGCGGTCCGACGGCGGTCGTGGTGTCCACCGCGATCCGCGAGGACAACCCGGAGCTGGTCGAGGCCCGGTCGCGCGGCATCACCGTGCTGCGCCGCGCCGAGGCGCTGGCCGCGCTGATGCTGGACCACCGCGTCGCCTGCGTCGCCGGTACCCACGGCAAGACGTCGACCACGTCGATGCTCACCGTCGCGCTCCAGCACTGCCGGGTCGACCCGTCGTTCGCGATCGGCGGCGACCTCAACGAGTCCGGCGCCAACGCCCACCAGGGCACCGGCGGCGTGTTCGTGGCCGAGGCCGACGAGAGCGACGGCTCGTTCCTGTACTTCTCGCCGTCGGTGGCGGTCGTGACGAACGTCGAGGCCGACCACCTCGACCACCACGGCACCGTCGAGGCGTACGTGGCCGTGTTCGACTCGTTCCTGGAGCGCATCGAGCCCGACGGCGTGCTGATCGCCTGCGTCGACGACCCCGGCGCCGGGGCGCTGGCCGAGCGCGCGGGCAAGCTCGGCATCCGGGTCCGCCCGTACGGCCGGACCGCGTCCGGCAAGGGCTCCGCGCGGCTGACCGGCTTCCGCCCGCACGGCGGCGGTGGCCTGGCGACCGTCGAACTCGACGGCGAGACCGTCGACGTCGAGGTGGCCGTTCCCGGCGAGCACATGGCGGGCAACGCCCTCGCGGCGCTCCTCGCGGGTCTGGAGCTGGGTGCGGACCGCGACGGCCTCCTGGAGGGGCTGGCGGCGTTCGGCGGTGTCCGGCGGCGGTTCGAGTTCAAGGGCCGCGAGGCGGGCGTGCGCGTCTACGACGACTACGCCCACCACCCGACCGAGGTGGCCGCGCAGCTCACGGCCGCCCGCCCGGTCGCGGGCGAGGGCAAGCTCGTCGTCGTGTTCCAGCCGCACCTGTACTCGCGCACCCGCACGTTCGCGACCGAGTTCGGCACGGCCCTCGGCCTGGCCGACGAGGTCGTGGTGCTGGACGTCTACGGCGCCCGCGAGGACCCGGAGCCCGGCGTGACCGGGGCGCTGGTCACCGAGGCCGTGCCGCTGCCGCCGGAGCGGGTGCACTACGAGCCGTCGTTCGACCGCGTGCCCGCGCTGGTGGCGAGCCTCGTCACCGAGGGTGACCTGGTCGTCACGATGGGCGCGGGCGACGTCACGATGCTGGGCCCGGAGATCGTGAGCGAGCTGGGGCAGGAGGCATGAGCACGCCGGTTCGCGGTCGGCCACCCCGCACCGGGACGTCGCCCGCCGCGGACCGGGCCCGCGCCCGTCGGGCCCGGCGGGTACCGGGCCGGGTGACCCGCAGGACCGTGGTGCGGCGGCGGGTCGTCGCCCTCCTCGTCCTGCTGAGCATCGTCGGACTGGTCGTCGGGATCTTCTTCACCCCGCTCCTCGGCGTCGACGAGGTCGACGTCCGCGGCGCGAAGGAGCTGACCGTCGAGCAGGTCAGGGCGAAGGCGGGCGTCAAGCAGGGCTCGCCGATCGTCCGCGTCGACGTCCACGGCATCGCCGACCGGGTGCGGCAGCTCCCGCGCGTCGAATCGGTGGAGGTGGCCCGCAGCCTGCCCGGCACGATCCGCCTGACCATCGTCGAGCGGTCGCCGGTCGCGTTCGTCAAGGCGAACGACGGCGTCCACCTCGTCGACGCCACGGCCGAGGACTACGCGATCGTGGCGGTGCCGCCCATCGGCCTGCCGGAGCTCCAGCTGCCCGTCGAGGCGAAGCCCGCGGTGACGTCGGCGGTCGGCATCCTGGTGCAGCTGCCGGAGGAGCTGCGCGCCGAGGTGCTGACGATGTCGGCGCAGACCGGCGCCGACGTGAAGCTGGCGCTCTCGGGCGGGCGCGAGGTGCGGTGGGGCGACCTCGACGACACCGCGCGCAAGGCCGCGGTCCTCAAGGTGCTGCTGACCAGGGAGGGAACCGTCTTCGACGTGTCCAGCCCCGAGCTGCCGACGGTGTCCTGAGCGGTTCCCGAAATCGGTCGAAGACCGACGGGGCGGCCGTTGATACTTCCGGCATGGACATCAAGGACGACCGGGTAGACCCCGCCCTCACCGGCGGCGAGCGCGTTCAGCTGGGCGGGTTCCTCGACTACCTCCGCGACACGATCGTGTACAAGTGCCAGGGCCTGACGGACGAGCAGGCGTCGCGCTCGACGCTGCCCTCGCCGCTGCTGACGGCGGCCGGGATCGTCAAGCACCTGCGGTGGGTCGAGGCGTACTGGTTCGAGACGGTCCTCCTCGGCAAGCAGGACCGGGCGCCCTACAGCCGGGAGGATCCGGACGCCGACTGGCGGGTCGAGACGGGTGAGACGATCTCCGGATTGCTGAACGACTACGCTGCGCAGTGCGAAGTGAGTCGCGAGATCGTCACGGGCCTGGAGTTCGACCACGAGGTTCCGTTCCGTGACGGAAGCACGGTTTCCGTGCGCTGGGTGCTGATCCACATGGTCGAGGAGACCGGGCGGCACGCAGGGCACTTGGACGTCGTGCGCGAGCTGCTGGACGGTCTGACCGGCGAGTAGTGGTAGCGCACAGTGCTGATAGGTGTCGCGGCGTACGGCGTGGCTGCTGGACCGACGCACCACTGGTGCATACCGTCCAGAAACAACATACGGGGTTGACACAACTCTGGACCTCTGGTTGAGGTCGAGGGTTTCAATCCGGGTGGAGGTCCTTCCGGGCTGACCCGGCGACCACCATCCCAGCGCATGGGCACGAACACGATCAGGAAGGCGGATCCGATGACGCCCCCGCACAACTACCTCGCGGTGATAAAGGTCGTCGGTATCGGTGGAGGCGGCGTGAACGCCGTCAACCGCATGATCGAGGTCGGGCTCAAGGGCGTCGAGTTCATCGCGGTCAACACCGATGCACAGGCACTGCTGATGTCCGACGCCGACGTCAAGCTGGACATCGGCCGCGAGTTGACCCGCGGACTCGGCGCCGGGGCGAACCCCGACGTCGGCCACAAGGCCGCCGAAGACCACCGCGAAGAGATCGAAGAAGTCCTCAAGGGCGCCGACATGGTGTTCGTCACCGCTGGTGAGGGTGGCGGCACGGGCACCGGTGGCGCGCCCGTCATCGCGGCCATGGCCCGCAAGCAGGGCGCCCTGACGATCGGTGTCGTCACCCGGCCGTTCTCCTTCGAGGGGAAGCGGCGCGCGAAGCAGGCTGAAGAGGGCATCCAGCAGCTCCGCAACGAGTGCGACACGCTGATCGTCATCCCGAACGACCGGCTGCTCCAGCTCGGCGACATCGGCGTGAGCCTGATGGACGCCTTCCGCTCCGCGGACGAGGTGCTGCTGTCCGGTGTCCAGGGCATCACCGACCTGATCACGACCCCCGGTCTGATCAACCTCGACTTCGCCGACGTGAAGAGCGTGATGTCCGGGGCCGGTTCGGCCCTGATGGGCATCGGCTCGGCGCGCGGCGAGGGCAGAGCCGTCACCGCCGCGCAGAAGGCGATCAACTCGCCCCTGCTGGAGGCGTCGATGGAGGGCGCCCACGGGGTGCTGCTGTCGATCGCGGGCGGGTCCGACCTCGGGCTGTTCGAGATCAACGAGTCCGCGTCGCTGGTCCAGGAGGCCGCGCACCCGGACGCGAACATCATCTTCGGAACGGTGATCGACGACTCGCTCGGCGACGAGGTGCGGGTCACGGTGATCGCCGCGGGCTTCGACAGCGGCGGTCCCACGCACAAGAAGCTGGAACCGCAGGTGCTCAGCTCACCGCAGCGGGGCACCGTGGTGTCCGGCCAGTCGGGCCAGCTGAGCCAGCCCGCACCGGTGGCGCCCCAGCCGCCGGTGGAGCAGGCCCCGCCGCCGATCCCGCCCCGACCGGCGGCCGTGCCGCAGCAGGCGCAGCCGGTGCAGAACACCGGGGCGTTCCAGACGCCCCAGCCGACGATGCCCAGGACGTTCCCGCAGAGCAACCTGCCCAACCAGCACGGGACGGGGTCTTCACTGCCCAGTCGGCCGCTGCCGGTGACGGACGACCCGGACGACGAGGTGGACGTGCCGCCGTTCATGCGGCGGTAGGTGGTTCAGCGGTGCTTGGGGAGGCCCTTCGCGGGAACGCGGGGGGCCTTTTCGTTTGCCCGTCGTGGGTTTCGGGGAATGTCGGACCCTTGTCGTAGCGTGTGCGTCGGGGGGTCTTGCTTGATGGGGGACTCCTGGTTTGGGCTGGTCAGGGGGTTGTGGGGCGTGCTGGTCCTGCGGTTTTGTGCGGCTGTGGGTCCTGCGGGTTTGTGGGTTCTGTGGGGTCAGCGGGTTTGTGCGGCTGCGGGTCCTCTGAGTCCGCCGGCGCCTGTCGCTGTGGGTCCTCCGGGTTCGTGGGGCTGTGGGTGTGTGGCCCTGTGGGGTGGTGGGGCTGTCCCCCCGGTGCGCGGGTGTCGTCATGGCCGGGCGTGCCGCGTCAAGGCGGGAAAGATGCCTTGACCCGGCACGTCCGGCCATGAGGGCGCGGGGGATCGGGGGGCAGGGTGGGGTGTGGGCGACAGTCGGCTTTGGCGGGTCCGCTTTGCCCTGGTCACACGGCTTGTGCGGGTCCGCTTGGGTGGTGGTCGGGCGGCTTGTGCGGGTCCGCTTGGGTGGTGGCCGGGCGGCTTGTGCGGGTCCGCGTTGCGGTGGCCGGGCGGCTTGAGCGGGTCCGCGTTGCGGTGGTCAGGCGGCTTGAGCGGGTTCGCTTGGGCGCAGGTCGGGCGGCTTGAGCAGGTCCGCTTTGCGGTGGTCGGGTGGCTTTGTGGGGTCCGCTTTGCGGTGGTCAGGTGGCTTGAGTGGTCTGCTTGGCGTGGTGTCTCGCCTTGGGCGGGTTCCCTTCGGCCGGCGCTGTCGCCGTCGTCGCCCCGGCACGTGGAAAGCTGTACCCGTGCGTATCCGTCGAGTTCTGACCACCCGTGACGGTGGGGTGTCGAAGCCGCCCTACGAGTCCTTCAACCTCGGCGACCACGTCGGTGACGACCCGGCCGCCGTCGCGGCCAACCGCAAGCGGTTGGCCGAGGGCATCGGGCTCGACGGGGAACGACTGGTGTGGATGGAGCAGGTGCACGGGCGGACCGTGACGGCTGTGTCCGGGCCGCTCGCCGCGCCCGCCGAGGCCACCGACGCGCTCGTCACGGCTGAGCCGGGGCTCGCGCTGGTGGTGTTGACCGCCGACTGCGTGCCCGTGCTGCTCGGCGACCCGGTCGCCGGGGTCGTCGGGGCCGTTCACGCCGGGCGGGTCGGGGCGCGGGTCGGGGTGGTGCCCGCCGCGGTGAAGGCGATGGTCGAGCTGGGGGCCGCCGTCGAGCGGATCGAGGTGCTGCTCGGGCCCGCCGTCTGCGGGAAGTGCTACGAGGTGCCCGCAGCGATGATGGCCGACGTCGAGAAGCACCTGCCCGGCAGCGCGTCGAAGTCGCGGGCCGCGAAGCCCGCGCTGGACCTGCGGGCGGGCCTCTGGGCGCAGCTCGCCGGGCTCGGCGTCGGCAAGCTGGGGGTGGACCCGCGGTGCACCTTCGAGGAGCGCACGCTGTTCAGCCACCGGCGGGAGCCCGGTACCGGTCGGTTGGGAGGGGTGATCTGGGTTGACCCGTCGTGACGAGCTGGCCGCGAACCTGGCCGACGTCCGCGCGCGCATCGAGGCGGCTTGCGGGGCCGCAGGGCGGTCACCGGCCGAGGTTGAGCTGCTCGCCGTCACCAAGACCTTCCCCGCGTCCGACGTGGCACTGCTGAGCGACCTGGGCCTGTCCGCCTTCGCGGAGAACCGGGACCAGGAGGCGGCCGCGAAGGTCGTCGAGTTCGGCGGGCTCCGGCCGGAGGTGGCCGCTCGGTGGCACATGGTCGGCAACGTGCAGCGGAACAAGGCGCGGTCGGTCGTGGAGTGGGCGGACCGGGTGGACACGATCGACTCGGTGCGGTTGGCCGACGCGCTGGCCAAGGCCGCGGCGCGGCGGGGGCGGCGGCTGGACGTGTTGATCCAGGTGAGCATCGACGGCGATCCGGCCCGCGGCGGATGTCCGGTCCCCGAGCTGTCGGCGCTCGCGGACCACGTCGCTGGAACGGGTGAACTTTTCCTGCGGGGTGTGATGGCCGTCGCACCGATCGGGATGAACCCCGCAGGCGCGTTTTCCGTGCTCGCGGATGAGGTATACCGCTTGCGTCGTGATCATCCCGCTGCGACTGTTGTCTCAGCGGGCATGAGCGGGGACCTGGAAGATGCGATCGCGCACGGAAGTACCTGCGTGCGTGTCGGAACGGCGCTGCTGGGAGGCCGAACGCTAGCCTCGCCGTAACTGTATGGAACCTCAGGGGTGGCCGCACCGTCCTTGGTGGTGGGAATCGCGGAGGAAGGGTCCCCTGGCAATGAGTGGATTTCACAAGCTGAAGGCCTACTTCGGGATGGTTCCCGCCGAGTACGCGGACGACCCTGGGGCTTACGAGGACGAGCGAGGCCGCTACCAAGCCGACTACCGGTCCGAGTACGGCACCGAGGCCGAGGAGTACGACCCGTACCCTGAGCGTGGAGGGCGTCGTCGCGTGTTCAGCGGGGCGAGGTCGGAGTACCGGTCGGAGCTCGACGAGTCCGACGACTTCGAGCCGGAGGCCCGGTCGCGGACCACTCGCCGCAGCTGGAACACCGACGCACCCGTCCACGGTGCACTGGCTGTCGAGCCGGTGCGCGAGCCGATCAGCAGGCCGAGGCCTGCGGCAGAGCAGACGGGCCACCCCTTGGGGCGCATCACGACGTTGAATCCGCGCAGCTACAACGAGGCGCGGACCATCGGCGAGCACTACCGCGACGGCACCCCGGTGATCATGAACCTCACCGAGATGGACGACGCGGACGCGAAGCGGCTCGTCGACTTCGCGGCGGGTTTGGCCTTCGCGCTGCGCGGCTCGATCGACAAGGTCACGAACAAGGTGTTCCTTCTCTCACCACCCAACATCGACGTCACGGCGGAGGACCGCAGGCGTCTAGCCGAGGGTGGGTTCGGAAGTCTCACCTGAGTGGTGGCACAGTTGAGGGGTGGATGTCCTCCTGTTCGTGCTGTACTACCTGCTGTTCTCGTTCTGGCTGCTGCTCACGGCACGTGTCGTGGTGGAGCTCGTCCGGTCGTTCGCCAGGGAGTGGCGTCCGGCTGGAGGGGTCGCGGTGGCCCTGGAGACCGTGTACACAGTGACCGATCCACCGATCCGCTTGTTCCGCCGGGTCATACCGACGGTGCGGATCGGAGGCATCGGGCTGGACTTGTCCATTATTGTGCTGTTGCTGCTCGTTATCATTCTGATGCGAACGGCAGATCCCAGGTGACGGGGACCAGGGATGCCAACAGCCCAGGAGTGCGTGAGGTGATCTGATGCCGTTGACCCCCGCTGACGTGCACAATGTTGCATTCAGCAAGCCACCGATTGGCAAGCGGGGCTACAACGAGGACGAGGTGGACGCGTTCCTCGACCTGGTTGAGGGCGAGCTCGCCCGCCTGATCGAGGAGAACAACGAGCTGCGCCAGCAGGTCGAACAGCTCGACCAGCAGGTCGAGACCGCGCGTGCCGACCTCGATGACGCCCGCGCCAAGGTCTCGGCCGGTCCCGTCGGCCCCAGCCGTGTCGTGGAGGAGCCCCGGCGTCTCGCGCCGGTGCCACCGCCCTCGGTCATGGAGCAGACCTCTCCCGGCGGCGGTGGTGACCACCACGTCCAGGCCGCCAAGGTCCTCGGACTGGCCCAGGAGATGGCCGACAGGCTGACCGGTGAGGCGAAGGCCGAAGCCGACGGCATGCTGTCGGAGGCCCGGACCAAGTCCGAGCAGTTGCTGTCCGAGGCGCGGGCCAAGGCGGACACCATGGTGAACGAGGCGCGCACGCGTGCCGAGACCATGCTGAACGACGCCCGCACGCGGTCGGAGACGCTTGAGCGGCAGGCCCGTGAGAAGGCCAGTGCGCTCGACCGGGACGCGCAGCGCAAGCACGCCGAGGTGATGGGCAACATCACGTCGGAGAAGAACGCGCTGGAGAAGCAGATCGACAAGTTGCAGACGTTCGAGCGCGAGTACCGCACGAGGCTCAAGACCATGCTGGAGTCCTCTCTGCGCGACCTCCAGGACCGCGGCCCCGCCGCGCCGTCCGACGGTCGGGCAGGTGGCCAGCAGGGCTACTCGTTCGGTGCGCGCGCCGAGGCGGGCTGATCCACAACGGTCGTGCCGCGCTGAACTAAGGTGCGGAACGTGCTGTACATAGTTCTGCTGCTGGTGCTGGCAGCCCTCGGGTTGCTCGTTCCCGCGCTGACCACGTCCGAGCACGTCTGGGCGTGGTTGTCCGTGGGAGCGAGCGGAGCGGCCGCGTGCGTCCTGGTGCTCGACTGGTGGCTCCGCCGCCGGTCGAGGTACGAGGCCGCGGTCGCCCCGATGGCTGCCGCTCCGGTGTCCCTTGATCAGAAGATTAGCGCTGATGATCAAGGACACCTGGACCGGGTGCCAACTGACACCCCCGTTTCGCCCGATCAGGGCACCGAGCCCGTCGAGGAAGACACCGACGCGGCCGACCTGCTGATCGTCACCGATCTCACGGCCGAGGTCCGCGTGCTCGACGAGCGCCCCCGGTACCACCTCGCCGCGTGCGCCTGGCTGGACCGGCGCCCCTCCCTGGGGCTGCCCGTCAACGAGGCCCGCCAGCTCGGCTTCACCCCGTGCGCCGTCTGCCGCCCGGACAACACCCTCGCCGAGGCCCACCGCTCCGATGCGCGGTCCTGACGTCACCGGAGCCACCTCCTCCCGCGTGCCGGGCCCGGACCCGACCCCCACCCCTCGCCGAGGTCCGGTCCAGGCCCGTTCCCACGCGGCCCGGTTCCGAGCCGCTCGCCACCCTCGACACCCGGAACACGAGCCGCACCGCGGAACGGTTCACTCGATCGTGTGGTTGGTCGTGGGTTGTGCGGTGCCCCGCCCCCGCGTGGTCGGACGACCACTCCGAGCGGCCCGGAACAAGTCGCTTGCCCGCGGGCGTTAGGCTTGGACGAGAACAGGCGTCGATCCGGCCATCACCGGGGAGCCTCCGGAAGAACGGGCCCGCGAGGGCCTCAGTAGAACCGGACGGGATCGGCCCGTCACAGCCGTCACAGAGTGGCCGTCGCGCGAGCGTCGGCAAGCGGGGTGGTACCGCGGTGCGCCGAACAGGCGTGTCGTCCCCGTGAGCCGGATCGACGCGCGAGGAGCAGCACGATGGCGTACCCCAAGGCGGGCGAGGGCGCAGTCCCCTCCCAGCCGTCCTTCCCCCAGGTCGAGCAGGACGTGCTCGCGTACTGGAAGGCCGACGGCACCTTCCAGGCCAGTGTCGAGGCCCGCCCGGCGGGCGACAACGGCGCGAACGAGTTCGTCTTCTACGACGGCCCCCCTTTCGCGAACGGCCTCCCGCACTACGGCCACCTGCTGACCGGGTACGTGAAGGACGTCGTCCCGCGCTACCAGACCATGCGCGGCAAGCACGTCGAGCGCCGCTTCGGCTGGGACACGCACGGCCTGCCCGCCGAGGTCGAGGCGGAGAAGCAGCTCGGCATCTCGCACAAGAGCGAGATCGAGGCGATGGGCATCGAGAAGTTCAACGACGCCTGCCGCACGTCCGTGCTCCAGTACGCCGACCAGTGGCGCGACTACGTGACCCGGCAGTCCCGCTGGGTCGACTTCGACAACGACTACACGACCCTCGACCTGGACTACATGGAGTCCGTCATGTGGGCCTTCAAGTCGCTCTACGACAAGGGCCTGGTCTACGAGGGCTTCCGGGTGCTCTGGTACTGCTGGCGCTGCGAGACGCCGCTGTCCAACACCGAGACCAAGATGGACGACGTCTACCGCGACCGGCAGGACCCGGCCGTCACGGTCGGCCTGCGCCTGGAGACCGGTGAGCTGGCGCTGGTCTGGACGACGACGCCGTGGACGCTGCCGAGCAACCTGGCCGCCGCGGTGCACCCGGACGTCGACTACGTGACCGTCGAGGCGAACGGCGAGCGCTACCTGCTCGCCGAGGCCCGCGTGCCCGCGTACGCCCGCGAGCTGGGCGAGGAGCCGCCGGTCGTCGCGCGGGTCAAGGGCGCCGACCTCGTCGGTCGGAGGTACACGCCGCCGTTCGACTTCTTCGTCGGCCGCGAGAACGCCCACCAGGTCCTCGCGGCGGACTACGTCACGACCGAGGACGGCACGGGCATCGTGCACATCGCCCCCGCGTTCGGTGAGGACGACAAGGTCGTCACGGACGCCGCGGGCATCGAGGTCGTCGTCCCGGTCGGCCCCAACGGCGAGTTCACCGCCGAGGTGCCGCCGTACCAGGGCGTGCACGTGTTCGAGGCGAACAAGACGATCATCCGCGACCTCAAGGCCGCCGGTCTGCTGCTGCGCCACGAGACCTACGACCACCCGTACCCGCACTGCTGGCGCTGCGACAACCCGCTGATCCAGCGGGCCGTCTCGGCGTGGTTCGTCGCCGTGTCGCAGTTCAAGGACCGCATGGTCGAGGTCAACCAGCAGATCAACTGGGTGCCCGAGCACATCAAGGACGGCCAGTTCGGCAAGTGGCTGGAGAACGCGCGCGACTGGAACATCTCGCGCAACCGGTTCTGGGGCTCGCCGCTGCCCGTGTGGGTGTCGGACAACCCCGAGCACCCGCGCGTCGACGTGTACGGCTCGCTGGACGAGCTGGAGCGCGACTTCGGCACGCGCCCGACCGACCTGCACCGCCCGCACGTCGACCTGCTGACCCGTCCCAACCCGGACGACCCGACGGGGAAGTCGACCATGCGCCGCGTCCCCGAGGTGCTGGACTGCTGGTTCGAGTCCGGGTCCATGTCGTTCGCCCAGGTGCACTACCCGTTCGAGAACGCGCAGTGGTTCGACGACCACTTCCCCGGTGACTTCATCGTCGAGTACAACGGCCAGACGCGCGGCTGGTTCTACACGATGCACGTGCTGGCCACGGCGCTGTTCGACCGGCCCGCGTTCACCAACGTGCTGGCGCACGGCATCGTGCTGGGCGACGACGGCCAGAAGATGTCCAAGTCGCGCAAGAACTACCCGGACGTCAACGAGGTGTTCGACCGCGACGGCTCGGACGCCATGCGCTGGTTCCTGATGTCCTCGCCGATCCTCCGGGGCGGCGACCTGGTGGTGACCGAGCGGGGCATCCGCGACGCCGTCCGCCAGGCCGTGCTGCCGCTGTGGAACTCCTGGTACTTCCTGGCGCTGTACTCCAACGCCGCGGGCCGCGAGGGCACCTCGCGCACCGACTCGCAGAACGTGCTGGACCGGTACGTGCTCGCGAAGACGCACGACCTGGTGCGGGACGTGCAGGCCGCGATGGACGTGTACGACATCTCCGGGTCGTGCGCGCAGATCCGCGAGTTCCTGGAGGTGCTGACCAACTGGTACGTGCGCCGGTCGCGCGACCGCTTCTGGTCCGGTGACGCCGACGCGATCGACACCCTGCACACCGTGCTGGAGGTCGTGAGCCGGGTCGCCGCGCCGCTGCTGCCGCTGACGACCGAGGTCGTGTGGCGGGGGCTGACCGGTGGCCGTTCGGTGCACCTGGCCGACTTCCCGGTCGCCGCCGACCTGCCCGCCGACGCCGCGCTCGTCACGGCGATGGACCGCGTGCGCCAGGTGGCGTCGACGGCGCTGTCGCTGCGCAAGGCGGCCAAGCTGCGCGTCCGCCTGCCGCTGGCGAAGCTCGTCATCGCCGCCGACGAGGTCGCGTCGCTGGAGCCGTTCTCGGAGATCCTGCGCGACGAGGTCAACGTCAAGGCGGTCGAGCTGACCACGGACGTCGACGCGCACGGCCACTTCCAGCTCGCGGTCAACGCCCGCGCGGCCGGTCCCCGGATCGGGCGCGACGTGCAGACGGTGATCAAGGCCGTGAAGGCGGGGGACTGGACGACGACGGAGTCCGGCGCGATCGTCGCCGCGGGCATCGAACTCTTCCCGGAGGAGTACGAGCAGCGGCTCGTCGCCACCGACCCGGCCGCCACGGCCGCGCTGCCGGGTGGCGGTGGCCTGGTCGTGCTCGACACCGTCGTCAGCCCCGAGCTGGCCGACGAGGGCGTGGCGCGCGACCTGGTGCGCGTGGTCCAGCAGGCCCGCAAGGACGCCGACCTGGACGTGTCCGACCGGATCGCGCTGACCCTCCAGGTGCCGGAGTCGGTCGTCGGTGCGGTCCGCACGCACGAGGCGTTCCTCGCGGGCGAGGTGCTGGCGGACGTGGTCGTCCACGGTGAGGTCGCCGAGGGGTCCGACGGTGTCGTCGGCGACGGCGTGAAGGTCCGGGTGCACGTCACCCGGAGCTGATCCCGAGCGTCGTGGGGAGGGCGTCCGCCTGGCGGGCGCCCTCTTCGGCGTTCCGGGGCGTCAGCCCCGCTCCAGCTCCGCCCGCAGGTTCTTCAGGCACCGGCCCCGCGTGGGGCCGATGCTGCCGCGCGGCATCACGAGGGCCTGGGACACGGCCTCGTACTGCGCCCGCCCCTCCAGCACGGTGAGGCGGAGCAGTTCCTGGCAGCGGCGGGGGAGGCGGGCGAAGGCGGCCCACAGGGTGCGGTCGCGCTCGTCGCGCAGCGCCTCGACCTCGGGGAGGCCGAAGTTCGACGGCACCTCCTCGGTCTCCCCGGTGGTGACGCGCTTCGACTCGGGCCACGTGCGCCGGGCTTCGCGGCGGGCCGCCACGACGAGCCACCCGACGAGGGCGCGGGGTTCCCGCATCCGGTGCAGGTGGCGCAGGAAGCCGAGCCACACGTTCTGCGCGACGTCCTCCGCGGCCTGCCGGTCGAGGCCGTTGCCCCTGGCGACGTGCCAGATCAACGGGGTCAGGTCGGCCACGAGGGCGTCGAGCGCCTTGCGGTCGCCCCCGCGCGCGGCCTGGAGGCACGCCGCGTGCCGGTCGATCCCGGTCAGGTCTTCCCACGGGGTGTCAGGGGTCTCGATCAACGTCCACCACCATCCGAACGGCACCGTGCGGAGCCGACCATACGGTAGCGTATGGACTCGTGGCCGAGCGGAGACGACGGACACGGGACGACTGGACCCGTGCGGCGCTTCAGGCGCTGGCCGAGGGAGGTCTGGCCGCCGTCGCGGTCGAACCGCTGGCCGCCCGCGTCGGTGCCACGAAGGGCAGCGCGTACTGGCACTTCCCCAACCGCGACGCGCTGCTGCTGGCGACGGTCGAGCGCTGGGAGCGCGAGCACCTCGCGGAGATGCGGCAGCTCGTCAACGGCGAGAACGACCCGCTCGCCAGGCTGAGGCTGATCTTCGGCCGCGTGCTGGACGAGTGCGGCGGGGGCCGCGCGGTCGAGGCGGCCCTGCTGGCCGCCGCGGACGACCCGATCGTCGCGCCGATCCTCAAGCGGGTCACCGACGGGCGCCTGCGCTACCTGGAGGCCCTGTTCTCCTCGCTCGGCTTCACCGCGGAGGCGAGCTGCCGCCGGGCCCTGCTGGCGTACTCGGTGTACCTCGGGCAGGCGCAGCTGCGCGCCACGGCGCCGCACGTCGTGAGCGGGAGCCTGACGCTGCTCGACGACACGCTCGTCGCGCTGAGCGCGCACGGCTGAGCGTCTCCGGCTCGGCATCGGGGTGGGGCCGGGCGCCCGGCGCGAGGTGGTGGGCCGACGCCGCGCCGGTCGCGGCACCGGCTGCGGAGGGCACAGGCGAACGAGGTCGTGCGCAAGGCTCTGGCCAGGGCTTTCGGGGTGCGCGAGCAGGACGTGCCGGTGGTGGGGCGACCGGGCCGGGACGGGGTCGTGGAGATCGACCCCGCCCCGGCGGGCGCGGTGGAACGGCTCACCGAACCGCTAGGCGGCCAGCGTCCACACGGCGTGCGCGATGGCGTCGGCGTTCCGGTCGAGCGACGTCGCGTTGACGTTCGCCGTGGTGTCGCACGAGCGGTGGTAGCAGCGGTCGAACGCGACCCCGGACGTGCCGCCCCACTTGGCGGCCTGCGCCGCGGTCTTGACGACCTCGGCACCGGAGAACGTGCCCCCGGTGGCGATGCCCGCCCGCGCGAACGCCGCGTGGTCGGAGCGCCCGCCGACCTCCGTCAGCTCGGGCTGCACGCCGATCGAGGTGAAGTAGGCGACCAGCGTCTGCTGCACGGCGACGGAGCCCGAGGGCTGACTGGCGCCCGAGTAGACGAAGTAGCCGGGGTTCGGGGAACCGGTCATGTCGAAGTTCAGGTAGGTCTTGATCCGCGACCTCTCGGCGGCGGACAACGAGTTCACGTAGAAGGTCGAGCCGACGAGGCCCAGTTCCTCCGCGCCCCACCAGCCGAAGCGCAGGTGCCTGGTGAACGCGGCCCCGCTCGCCCTCGCGGCCAGCGCGACCTCCAGGATCGACGCCGAGCCGGTGCCGTTGTCGTTGATGCCGGGACCCGCGGTGACGCTGTCGAGGTGGCCGCCGACCATCAGGACGTTGTTCAGGTCGCCACCGGGCATGTCCGCGATCAGGTTGTAGCCCGTCGCGCCGTTGCGGGTGAACGTCTGCACCTGGGTGGTGAAGCCCGCCGCGTCCAGCTTGCCCCTGACCCAGTCGATGGACGCCTTGAAGCCCGGCCGTCCGTGGGCGCGGTTGCCGCCGTTGGCGGTCGCGATGCTCTGCAACTGGTTCAGGTCGGCCTGGACGGCGGCCACCGAGATGTTCGGCGCGGCCAGTGCGGCGGGCGCGGGGGCCGCGGTGGCGGACCCGGTGCCGATCAGCACGCTGGTGATCATCAGGGCCGGGATCGACCGGCCTGGGGTTGTTCGCAGCTTCACGTTCTCAACTCCATGCAGGGGTGTGGGTGGAACGGGTCGGCACCGGACAGGGGGTGGCGCGCGGCCCTCTGGCCAACCTGCACCGCCCCGGACGCGTGCCGCTAGGTACGTTCGGCTGATTCACGCCTTCGTGTCCGGATCGGCCGTGACCCTGAGCACTGGAGCACGGGAAGATCCGCTGTCTGATTAGTCCAATTCAGTGGTGACGGGGAACAATGGCGTCACCGTCGAGCACGTCAGGGAGGTCGCGTTGGGAATCACGGCCATCCTCGGCATAGGCGCGGCGGTCCTCCTCGTCTCGGTGATCGCGGTGAGGTTGTCGACGAAACTCGGCCTGCCGTCGCTGCTGCTGTACCTCGGCATCGGTGTGGTGCTGGGCGAGAGCGTGCTCGGGATCGACTTCGAGGACGCCGACCTGACCCGGTCGCTCGGCACCGTCGCGCTGGTCCTCATCCTCGCCGAAGGTGGCCTCACCACGCGGTGGTCGGCGGTGAAACCCGCCCTGGGACTGGGGATCGCACTGTCCACTGTGGGCGTCGGCGTGAGCGTCGCCGTCACCGGCGCGGCGCTGCACCACCTGCTCGGCCTGGACTGGCGGATCGCGCTGCTGTGGGGCGCGGTGCTGTCGTCCACCGACGCGGCGGCCGTGTTCAGCGTGCTGCGCGCGGTGGGTGTCGGCAAACGCCTGACCGGTGCGCTGGAACTGGAGTCCGGCATCAACGACGCGCCCGTGTACATCGCCGTCGTGCTGCTCGCCTCGCCCGACCCGATCACGTGGACCGCCCCGCTGCTGCTCGTCTACGAACTCGTCGTGGGCGGGCTGATCGGGGTGGCGCTGGGCTGGATGGGTGCCGCCGCGCTGCGCCGGGCCGCCCTGCCCGCCACCGGCCTGTACCCGTTGGCGACCGTCGCGGTGTGCGTGCTCGCCTACACGGCGGGCGACCTGGCGCACGCGTCCGGTTTCCTCGCCGTGTACATCGCCGCGCTGGTGCTGGGGAACTCCCGGCTGCCCCACCGGTCGGACACGCTGTCGTTCGCCGAGGGCCTCGGCTGGCTGGCGCAGATCGGCCTCTTCGTGCTGCTCGGCCTGTTCGCCTCGCCGGGGCGGGTGCTGGACGCGCTGGTGCCCGCGCTGGTCGCCGGGGCGGTGCTGGTGCTGCTGGCCAGACCGCTGTCGGTGGCGCTGGCCGCGATCCCGTTCAAGGTGCCGTGGCGGGAGCAGGTGTTCGTCGCCTGGTCCGGGCTGCGCGGGGCGGTGCCGATCGTGTTCGCGCTCATCCCGGTGATCCAGGGCGTGCCGGGGTCGCAGGAACTGGTGGACGCGGTCTTCGTGCTCGTCGTGGTGCTGACCCTGCTGCAGGGCAGCACGCTGCCCGCGCTGGCGAAGCTGCTCGGGCTGGTGCGGACGGGTGAGGCGCACGAGGTGCACGTGGACGCCGCGCCGCTGGACGAGCTGGGGGCGGAGCTGCTCCAGGTGCGCATCCAGCAGGGGTCGAAGCTGCACGGCGTGTACCTGTCGGAACTGCGGTTGCCGCAGGGGGCCGTGGTGAGCCTGATCTCCCGCGGTGGCAAGGGTTTCACACCCCAGCCGACCACCAGGCTCCAGGTGGAGGACCAGATGCTCGTGGTGTCGACCGAGGCGGCTCGGGAGGCGACCGAGAAGCGGCTGCGGTCGATCGACAGGGCGGGCCGGTACGCCCGCTGGAAGGGCGAGGACGGCGGGCGCCCGGCGTTTCCCAGCATCTGAGCGGGGCTCGACGGACGGCGTGCCCGTCGGCTAGCGTCGTCCACGAAAGGTCATGAGTGCCAGCGCGAAGCCCGTGCTAGCTGGCCGGCAACCCTCCTCCGCGGTGGGGTGCCCACGGTGAGGACCTGGTCCGGCGCGCAGCGCGTCCGGGCAAGCGCGGGCCCTCGCCGGGGTCCTGGACCCGAAGGGCAGTCACCATGACCATCGCCATCCCCCGCAGCACCGCTCCCGCCGTTCCCGGAGTCGTCGGCTCGTCGCTGCGCGTGCCGCTCGTGACCGGGGAGCGCGTGGAGTACGCCAACCTCGACCACGCCGCCAGCGCGCCCTGCCTGGAGCAGGTGCGGGACGCGGTCGACGAGCTGCTGCCCTGGTACGCCAGCGTGCACCGCGGCGCCGGGTTCGCCTCCCAGGTGTCGACGCGGGTCTACGAGCAGGCGCGGGATTCCGTGCGCCGCTTCGTGAACGCCCGCCCCACCGAGGCCGTCGTCTTCACCCGCAACACCACCGACGCGCTGAACCTGTTGGCGCGCAGCCTTCCCCGGCACACGTCGGTCGTGCTGTTCGACGCCGAGCACCACGCGGCGCTGCTGCCGTGGCGCGGCCCGAACGTCCGCCGGATCGCCACCCCGTCCTCCGCCGAGGCCGCCGTCGCCGTGCTGGACCGGGAACTCGCGTCCTGCCCCGTCGGACCGAGGCTGGTCGTGGTGACCGGCGCGTCGAACGTGACGGGCGAGGTGTGGCCCGTCGCCGAACTCGCGAAGGTCGCCCGCGGGCACGGCGCGCGGATCGCCCTGGACGCCGCGCAGCTCGCCCCGCACCGCCCGGTGGACGTGCGGGCGCTGGACGTGGACTACGCCGTGTTCTCCGGCCACAAGGTCTACGCGCCCTTCGGCTCCGGCGTGCTCGTCGGCCGGTCCGACTGGTTGCAGGCCGCCGAGCCGTACCTCGTCGGCGGTGGCGCCACGAAGCTGGTCACCGACCACGGCGACCGGCTCGGCGTGGCCTGGTCCGCCGTGCCCGAGCGGCACGAGGCCGGGTCGCCGAACGTGGTCGGCGTGCACGCGCTGGCCGTCGCCTGCGACGTGCTCGGGCGCCACTGGGAGCAGACCGTCGAGCACGAGCGGGTGCTGCTCGCCCGCCTCCGCGCCGGGCTGGCCACCATCCCCGGCCTGAGCGAGCTGAGCCTGTTCGGGGCCGAGCACGACCGCGTCGGGGTCGTCAGCTTCACGATCAGCGGCCACGACGCCGGCTACCTCGCCGCCGCGCTGTCCGCCGAGCACGGCATCGGGGTCCGGGACGGGGCGTTCTGCGCCCACGTCGCCGTGACCAGGCTGCTGGACGGGGTCGGGGCGCACGAGCACCGCGCGCTGCGGGCGTCGCTGGGGCTCGGCAGCACGGTCGACCACGTGGACCGGCTGGTCGCGGCCCTGCGCACCCTCGTGTCGGAGGGGCCGAAGTGGAGCTACGTCCAGCGCGACGGGCGCTGGGAGCCGGAAAACGACCCGCGTCCGCTCCCGCCGTTCCTGTCCTGAGCGGCGACTGGGACAATGGGTGCGTGTCCACCCAACCCGACGTCGACGTGACGCCTGCCGCGCTGCCCCGGCGGCGCCTGGCGCTGCTCGCCTCGGCGGCCGTGGTGGTGCTCGTCGTCGACGTGGTCAGCAAGATCGTCGCGGTGGCCCTCCTGGAGGGCCGTGAGCCGGTCTCGCTGCTGGGCGGCGCGCTGTACCTGCCGCTGATCCGCAACGGCGGCGCCGCGTTCGGCCTCGCCGAGGGCTGGACGGCCGTCCTGGCCCTGATCTCGCTCGGCGTGGTCGGGTTCATCGTGTGGATCGCGCGCAAGCTGCGGTCCGGCCCGTGGGCCCTCGGGCTCGGGATGGTGCTGGGCGGCGCGCTGGGCAACCTGGGCGACCGGATCTTCCGGGCCCCTGGGCCGCTGCGCGGGCACGTGGTGGACTTCCTGTCCCTGTTCGACCCCTACGGCCGGGTGTGGCCGGTGTTCAACGTCGCCGACTCGGCGATCTGCGTTGGCGGGGTGCTCATCGTGACGATGGCGCTGCTCCAGCGCGACTACGACGGCACTCGTGCCGTGAAGAAGGACAAAGGATGAGCGGGTATCGCACCCTGCCCGTGCCGGACGGTCTCGACGGGATGCGCGTCGACGCCGGGTTGGCGAAGTTGCTCGGGCTGTCGCGGACGGCGGTCGCGGCGTTGACCGAGTCCGGCGACGTGGTGCTGGACGGGCAGGCCGCCGGGAAGTCGGATCGGCTGGTCGCCGGGGCGACGCTGGAGGTGACGCTGCCCGAGCCGCCTCGGCCGGTGTCGATCCAGGCCGTGCCGGTCGAGGGCCTCGTCGTGCTGTACCAGGACGACGACATCATCGTGGTGGACAAGCCGGTGGGGGTGGCCGTCCACCCGAGTCCCGGTTGGACCGGACCCACGGTGGTCGGCGGCCTGGCAGGCGCGGGGATCCACGTGGCAACCTCCGGTGCCGCCGAGCGCCAGGGCGTCGTGCACCGCCTCGACGTCGGCACCACCGGGGTGATGGTGGTGGCGAAGTCCGAGAACGCCTACTCGGCGTTGAAGCACGCGTTCAAGGAGCGGACGGTCGACAAGCTGTACCACGCGCTGGTGCAGGGGCACCCGGACCCGATCAAGGGGACGATCGACGCGCCGATCGACCGGCACCCCAAGCACGACTACAAGTTCGCCGTGATGGCCAACGGACGGCCCAGCATCACGCACTACGAGGTCGTGGAGGCCTTCCGGGCCGCGTCGCTGCTGGACGTGCACCTGGAGACCGGGCGCACGCACCAGATCCGGGTGCACTTCTCGGCGCTGCACCACCCGTGCGTGGGGGACCTGACGTACGGGGCCGATCCGACGTTGGCCAAGCGGTTGAAGATCACCCGGCAGTGGCTGCACGCCCGGACGCTGGGGTTCCACCACCCCGCCGACGGCCAGTGGGTGTCCTTCACGTCCGAGTACCCGGCCGACCTGGCCGACGCCCTGGAGCTGCTGCGGGCCGAGGGGTAGGGGCTCGGCGGCCGCTCGTCGTGGGCGGGGGCCGCGGCGCGTGCCGGTTTCGCTCGCGGTCCGCTCGTCAGTCGTCGATCGTCCAGACGAGGGTGTTGAGGTCGATCTCCGGTCTGGCGCTCCAGCGGACCGCCGTGATCGCGGTGTCCTCCGGCAGCACGTAGACGGTGTGCCCGCCCGCTGTCTCGCCCGGCTGCACGCCGATCTTGTGCGGTGGGCGGGACGAGAGGGACACGGGGGCCTTCGCCACCGGTTCTCCGGTGCGGGCCATCAGCACCAGGTACATGTCCGGCAGTGAGTTGAACGGGATGGTGCCGGTGTTCGTCAGTTCCGTGTGCACCACCACGGCGCGTTCGCCGTCCGCGAGCTTGTAGCCCGCCGCGGTGAAGAGGAAGTCCGCCGGGTCCACCACCTCGATCAGCTGGATGGAGAAGGTGGCGCCTTCCAGGCCCTCCGTCTCCAGCGAGGTGCCGATCTTGCCGGTGCGCTGGCCCGTCGCCCCCTTCGAGCCGCCGAACACCGGTTGCTGGTCACCCCTCGCCCAGCCCGCCGACTGGGGCGGGCCCCACGTTTGCTGCGGTGGGGCCTGCTGCGCCGGGAACGGGACGCTGGGGGGCGACTGGTACGGCGGGTACGGCCTGGGGCCTGCCGGGGGACCGCTGTAGGAGCCCCACACCATGCTGTTGGACAGGGCCTGGCGGATGCCGTTGGGGTCGCACTCGACGCCGACCAGCAGGGGCAGGCCGCTGCCCGACAGGGTGATCAACCTCGACGCGGCCTCGCGGGGGTCCATGCCCAGTCTCGCGGCTACCTCGTGCACGGCCGCACGGCCCATCTCCGCGATCACGGCGAGGAGGCGGGCGTCAACGGGATCAGGCGATACCACGCTTCGAACGCTACCCGTCCGGGGTGATCGTCGTGTGGCCGCCACCCCGGGCGCGGGACGGCCTCCCCGCGCGGAGGAGGAGCAGGTGGTGGCCGGGCGTGAGGTGCCGGGGTTCCGGGACACCTCGGGTGGTGCTTGGTCGGGTTTGTCGGAAGTGGCTGCGCCATTCGAGTGACAAGGTCGGGTTCACGGGACACGGACGGATGCCCGGACGTTCAGTTAACACAGTTAACTCACCACGGGAGGGGTGTCATGCACACGACCGAGGCCGGTCTTGAGCGACTCGGGGGCGAGTACCAGCAGGACCCGCACGCGGTGCACGAGCGGCTGCGCCGGACGGGTCCGGTGTCCGAGCTGGTGCTGCCGCGCGGCCTGAAGGTGTGGGTGGTGACGCGGCACGAGGAGGCGCGGATCGCGCTGTCCGACCCGCGCTTCAGCAAGAACTTCGCCGCGGCGGACGACCTGTTCGCCAGGCACCTCCAGCCCGGCGTGCCGCGGCGCGACTTCGACCAGTCGTTCGCCTCGCACATGCTGAACATGGACCCGCCGGACCACACGCGGCTGCGCAAGCTGGTCAACAAGGCGTTCACGGCGCGGCGCATGGAGGCCCTGCGGCCGCGCATCCAGGAGATCACCGACGAGCTGCTGGACGCGATGGCGGGCAAGCCCGAGGTCGACCTGCTGGACGCGCTGGCGTTCCCGCTGCCGATCACGGTGATCTGCGAGCTGCTGGACGTGCCGCTGGACCAGCGCGACGACTTCCGGATCTGGTCGGGGACGCTGCTCACCGACTCGACGCAGGAGGAGATCAACCAGGCCGCCGCGTCGATGTACGCGTTCCTGGCCGGGCTGATCCAGGCCAAGCGGGAGAACCCCGGCGACGACATCTTCTCGGCGCTGATCCACGCCAGCGAGGACGACGACCGGCTCAACGAGGCCGAGCTGATCTCGATGGCGTTCCTGCTGCTGGTCGCGGGCCACGAGACCACGGTCAACCTGATCGGCAACGGGGTGCTGGGGCTGCTGCGCAACCCGGACCAGCTCGCCCTGCTGCGCTCCGACCGGTCGTTGCTGACCAACGCGGTCGAGGAGTTCCTGCGCATCGACGGGCCGATCAACCTGGCGACGTTCCGCTACACCGCCGAGGAGGCCGAGCTGGGTGGCGTGACGATTCCGGCGGGCGAACTCGTGCTGGTGTCGCTGCTCAGCGCCAACCGCGACCCGGAGAAGTTCCCCGAGCCGGAGAAGCTGGACATCACCCGCGCGACCGGTGGTCACGTCGCCTTCGGGCACGGCGTCCACTTCTGCCTGGGCGCCCCGCTCGCGCGGTTGGAGGGCGCCATCGCCATCGGGTCGCTGCTGGACCGGTTCGACGTCGACCTCGCGGGCGAACCGGGACGGGCGCTGCGGTGGAAGGACAGCACGCTGCTGCACGGCTTGGAGCGGTTCCCGATTAGCCTGTCGGCTCGTGGACCACGATGAGCTGCTGAAACTGGACCAGGCCCACGTCTGGCACCCGTACGGCCCGATGCCGGGCACCCGCGAGCCGCTCGTCGTCGAGTCCGCCAGGGGTGTCCGGCTCCGGCTGGACGACGGCCGGGAGCTGGTGGACGGCATGTCGTCCTGGTGGGCGGCCATCCACGGCTACCGGCACCCCGTCCTGGACGAGGCGGTGCGCGGGCAGCTCGACCGGATGAGCCACGTGATGTTCGGCGGGCTCACGCACGAGCCCGCCGTGCGCCTCGCGGCCACGCTCGTCGACATCACCCCCGAGCCGCTCCAGCACGTGTTCCTGTGCGACTCGGGGTCGGTGTCGGTCGAGGTCGCGGTGAAGATGTGCCTCCAGTACTGGCGCTCCAGGGGGAAGCCCGCCAAGCGGCGGCTGCTCACCTGGCGCGGCGGCTACCACGGCGACACGTTCCAGCCGATGTCCGTGTGCGACCCGGAGGGCGGGATGCACTCGCTGTGGCGGGGGGTGCTGCCCGAGCAGGTGTTCGCCGACGCGCCGCCCGCCGAGATGGACACCGCGTACGTGCAGCACCTCGCGGACCTGATCGAGGAGCACGCCGACGAGCTGGCCGCGGTGGTCGTGGAGCCGGTCGTGCAGGGCGCGGGCGGGATGCGCTTCCACGACCCGCGCTACCTGCACGTGCTGCGCGAGCTGACGCTGGCCCACGACGTGCTGCTGGTGTTCGACGAGATCGCCACCGGCTTCGGCCGCACCGGCGAGCTGTTCGCCGCCGACCACGCGAACGTCAGCCCCGACGTGATGTGCGTCGGCAAGGCCATGACCGGCGGTTACCTGACGATGGCCGCCGCGCTGTGCACCGAGCGGGTCGCGGACGGCATCAGCCGGGGCGAGGTGCCGGTCCTGGCCCACGGGCCGACGTTCATGGGCAACCCGCTGGCGTCGGCCGTGGCGTCGGCGTCGATCGACCTGCTGCTGTCGCAGGACTGGCGGGCCGAGGTGCGGCGGATCGAGGCGGGCCTGGTGGCGGGTCTCGCGAACGCGCCGGGCGACGTGCGGGTGCTCGGGGCCATCGGGGTCGTGCAGCTCGACCACGAGGTGGACATGGTCGCCGCGACCGCCGCCGCGGTCGAGCACGGCGTGTGGCTGCGGCCGTTCCGCGACCTCGTCTACACGATGCCGCCGTTCGTCTGCACGGACGACGACGTGTCCGCCATCTGCGCCGCCGTCGTCGCCGCGGCGGAAGCGGGATAACGATCCGGGCATGGCTGGGAGGGGGAGCACCCGCCGACCGGTCGGGCCGTCCGCGTCGCCGTAGGGTGTTCCCCCGTGAGCGTCCTCGTGATCACCGGTACGGGTACCGAGGTCGGCAAGACGGCCGTGACGGCCGCGCTGGCCGCGGTCGCCTCCGCCGACGGCCGTCGGGTCGCCGTGCTCAAGCCCGCGCAGACCGGTCTGCTGCCCGGTGAACCCGGCGACGTCGACGAGGTCGTCCGCCTCGCGGGCCCCGTCACCACCCGTGAACTGATCAGGTACCCCGACCCGCTGGCCCCCGTGACGGCCGCCAGACGCGCCGGCAGACCCACCGTGTCGCCGTCGGAGATCGCCGCCGCCGTGACCGAGCTGGACGCGACCCACGACCTCGTGCTGGTCGAGGGCGCGGGCGGGCTGCTGGTGCGGTTCGACGAGAAGGGCACGACCATCGCCGACGCGGCGTGGGCGCTCAACGCCCCCGTGCTCGTCGTCGCGGCGGCCGGTCTGGGCACGCTGAACACCACCGCCCTGACCGCCGAGGCGATCCTGCACCGCGGCCTGGAGTCGCTCGGCGTCGTGGTCGGCCGCTGGCCCGCCGCACCCGACCTCGCGGCCCGCAGCAACCTCACCGACCTGCCGGAAGCCGCGGGCGGCCCCCTGCTCGGCGTGCTGCCCAACGGCGTGACCAGCCTGCACCCGGCCGATTTCCTGGACGTCGCGCGCGGCGCGCTGTCGCCGTGGTTCGGCGGCACGTTCGACCCGGAGGCGTTCGCCTCGCACTACGTGTAGGGGGTGACGTTCGTCGCGCGGACGCGATGCGTGCCGTGCGGCACACTTGCTCGAACGCCCGTCTGCCGAAGGAGAAGTCGTGACCGCAGCACCCGAGCAGGTCGACCGCAGCACCGACGTCGTGGACGTGGCCCGTGAACAGGTCCTGGAGCGCGGTGTCGGGCTGACCGAAGCACAGGTGCTGGAAGTCCTCGAACTCCCCGACGACCGCATCTCCGACCTGCTCGCGCTGGCCCACGACGTGCGGATGCGCTGGTGCGGCCCCGAGGTCGAGGTCGAGGGCATCGTGTCCCTCAAGACCGGCGGCTGCCCCGAGGACTGCCACTTCTGCTCCCAGTCCGGCCAGTTCCCGTCGCCCGTGCGCTCGGCGTGGCTCGACATCCCCGGCCTGGTCAAGGCCGCGCGCCAGACGGCGGACACGGGCGCGACCGAGTTCTGCATCGTCGCCGCGGTCCGCGGCCCGGACAAGCGCCTGCTCTCGCAGGTCCGCGACGGCATCAAGGCCATCCGCGACGACGGCAACGACATCCAGATCGCCTGCTCGCTCGGGATGCTCACCCAGGAGCAGGTCGACGAGCTCGTGGCGATGGGCGTCCACCGCTACAACCACAACCTCGAAACCGCGCGGTCGCACTTCCCGAACGTCGTCACCACCCACTCGTGGGAGGAGCGCTGGGACACCCTCCGGATGATCCGCGACGCGGGCATGGAGGTCTGCTGCGGCGGCATCATCGGCATGGGCGAGACCCTCGCCCAGCGCGCCGAGTTCGCCGTCCAGCTCGCGTCGCTGGAGCCCGACGAGGTCCCGCTGAACTTCCTCATCCCGAACCCCGGCACCCCGTACGAGAACTACCCGGTCGTGGAGGGTGCGGACGCCCTGCGCGCCGTGGCGGCGTTCCGGCTCGCCCTGCCCAGGACGATCCTGCGGTTCGCGGGCGGTCGCGAGCTGACGTTCGGCGACCTCGGCGCCAAGCAGGGCATGCTCGGCGGCATCAACGCGATCATCGTCGGCAACTACCTGACCAACCTGGGCCGCCCGGCCGTGCAGGACCTGGAGATGCTGGACGAGCTGAGCATGCCCATCAAGGCGCTCAGCCAGACCCTGTGACGGTCGACGTGGCGTACTGCTCGTACTGCGGGAAGAGCGCGGAGGGCGACCACGAGGTGTGCGCGAAGCGCCTCACCGTGATCGACCCGCCGCGCTACTGCGCCGAGTGCGCCCGCCGGATGGTCGTCCAGGTCACCCCGGCGGGGTGGACGGCCAGGTGCAGTCGTCACGGCGAGATCACGTCAGCGCGGTAACCTCGCCCCAAGCTTCTGGGTGCACGAGGAGGTCGCGGGTGGCGGAACAACCGGTGGACGACAGGGCTGTCCCGGCCCGCATCCCACCAGTGCTGCCGCAGTGGGTGCTCGACTTCCACCCGAGGAGGCCGCGGGTGGTCGTCAAGCGCGACCTCCTGCCGTCCTTCTGCCTGGCGGGCGCACTCTCCGTCCTGGCCCTGCCGCTGGGCTGGCTGTGGGCCAGGCTGGCGCCGGGCCAGAACAAGGTCGTGCAGGACGGCGGCAAGCTCATCCCGGTGGGCGGCGAGAGCTACCACGCCCTAGACGCGCTGATGGTGTTCGTCATGCTCGGCCTGGGAGCGGGCCTGCTGACCGGCATAGCGGTCTGGCTGCTCCGCGAACGCCGCGGCCCGGTGGTCATGCTGGCGGCGGTGGCGGGCTCGGCCCTAGCGGCCTACCTGGGCCAGAAGACCGGCACGGGCATGGCGGGCGACCGCTACGCCGTCACCGGCCAGCTCACCATCGGCGACACCATCATGACCGCACCGATCCTGGAAACCTGGTGGGGCGTGGTCGCCTGGCCCATGGCAACAGCACTGGCCTACGGCTGCCTGGCGGCGTGGAACGGCTTGGACGACCTGGGCCGCCGCCTGGGCTGAGCACCCAGGCTTCTGGGACCTGGCCTCTGGGCTCCCCGGCCCTGGTCTCTTGACCCCTGGGACCGCTGGACTCACCGGGACCGCTGGACTCACCTGCCACTGGACGAGCCCGACTGAACGCGCACGTTCGACGGGCCCGCCCAACCTGCTCCGCCCATCCACCCGGACTCACGCACTCAACCGGGGTCGGCCCCTCACCCGGTGTTGGCCACCAACCGAACGCGCCCGCACAACGTGACCACCCACCTGATCCAGCGCACTCCCCTCCCGCACCCCCGATCCGAAGCGCCCTCGTCGTTGATCGTGCATGTCAAGGCATCTTTCCCGCCTTGACAAGCACGATCAACGATCGAGACGATGACGCGAGCGGGGGCGCGGGGTCTCCCATCCGATGACGAAGTCGAGGCGAGACCCCCCTCACCCGATCCGATAACCATCCCCGTACACCGCCCACTCCAACGGCGTCTCCAGCCCGAAGTTCCCGGCATCCAGGAACACCCTCTGGGCCGTGTCCACCCGCGAGGTGTCCGAGTGCGCCTCCTCCTGCCGCATCGCCCACACCCGTGCGTCCAGGAACGCGTGCAGCCAGGCACCCTCGTCCCCGCCCTGCGACGGCGGCCGAGCCACCCCGAGGGCACGCTCCCGGATCCCCCCGAAGCTCGTGGCGTCATCGCCCCCACCGTGCATCACGATGGCGTCGTAGTAGATGAACTGCCCGAGCGTCCGCACCCCGTCATCCCGACCCCGCGCCACGGCGGGCCCGAAGTGCACCCGGTCGCGCTCGTCGTCCTGCGCGGCCTGGAACACCGGGTCCCCGGCGGCGGCACGCCAGTCCCCGGTGAACCCCGGATCCAGTCCCTCGTGCGAGTCCGACCCGTCGACGGCCCTCAACGCGGGGAGGTACTTCGCCAGCACGTTCCCCGGCGCCCGGTCCGTGTACTCCTCGACCAGTTCGAGCATGTCGTGCGTCCCCGAGCAGAACCCGATGATCCCGCCGGTGTACCCGCGGCCGTCACCGATGTCCTCGATGTACCCGTACTGGGCCCTCCAGTCCAGTGACGAGTTCTCCGCGCTGGACACGAGCCGCATCGCGATGTCCTTCTTCGCGGGGTCGTCCAGATCGACGGCCTGCGCGCGAACACCGCCGACGGCCGCGGGCCACGCGGACGACGTCGCGGTACCCGCCGACACCAGCGCCACCGACGCGGCGACGACCGCGGCGACGCGCAGGAACCTGCCTGATCTCATCACGCACACCTCCGTGGAGCAGGGGACGGGACACGGCGGCGGATCGTGCGGCGGCCACCGTAACCCCGTTCCACAGAGTTGGGCAACCTTCCTTCCATGAGAACGCTGTGAGCACAACATGTTTACCGGCAACGGTTCTCAGGGCCGGATCGGTCTACACGGGACGGAAAGAGCCCTCCCCGGCCGAAGTCGGGGAGGGCTCGTCCGTCGCCGGGATCAGGAGTTGATCGAGAAGCTCTCGCCGTACACCTTCCACTTCAACGGGGTGGTGAGGTCGAGGTTCCCGGCCTTCAGGAACACCCGCTGGGCCGTGTCGACCCGCGAGGTGTCCGAGTGCGCCTCCTCCTGCTTCATGGCCCACACCCGAGCGTCCAGGAACGCGTGCAGCCACGTCGTTTCGTTCCCGCCCTGCGCCGGCGGCTTGGCCTTGCTCAGCGCGCGCTTGCGGATGTTGCGGAAGCTCGTGCTGTCGTCGCCGTCGCCGTGCATCACGATCGCGTCGTAGTAGATGAACTGCCCCAACGTCCGGACGCCGTCCGACTTGCCCTGGTTCACGGCCGGGTTGAAGTACACGCGGTCCCGCTCGTAGTTCTGCGAGTCCTTGAAGACCTGGTCCTTCGCGGCGGTCTTCCAGTCCTTGGTGTAGTTCGGGTCCAGCCCGGCGTGCGAGTCCGACCCGTCCACGTTCCGCAGCGCGGGCAGGTACTTCTTCAGGACGTTGTTCGGCGACCGCTTGGTGTACTCGGTCACGAGTTCGAGCATGTCGTGCGTTCCGGAGCAGAACCCGATGATCCCGGCCGTGTAGCCGCGGCCGTCGTCGATGTCCTCGATGTAGCTGTACTGCGCCTTCCAGTCCAGCGAGGAGTTCTCGGCGCTGGAGACCAGCTTCATCGCGATCTCCTTCTTCGCCGCGTCGGTCAGGTCGACCGCGGCGGCGCTGACGCCGTCCGCCGTCAGCGGTTTCGCCGGTGCCGCCGTGCTGGTGGCCGTGGAGACGAGCGCGATCGACATCGTCGTGACCGCGGCCAGGCGCAGGAGCCTGCCTGAGATGAACACGAGAACCTCCGCGAAACAGGGGATGGGACACACGGCTGCGGCGGCTGGTGTCTCAGGTCTTCCGTGAGCTACCCGGCAGGGACCGGGGGTGATGGCGGTCACGGTAGACCACTGGATCGCTATTAGGCAACCTTCTTGCCTTATTCGTCTCAGGCAGGCCGCCGGACCATCCGGTACCGGTCGTCCAAGGGGGATTTTCGGTGCTGTACCAGGACAAAACGGTCGCTCAGCCCACGCGGTAGGTCGAGTCCGGGACGTCGGTCACGAACATGTGGCCGGGGGCGTGGGTGATCGCGAACGGCGGCTTCGACGCCATCAGCGCGGCCTGCGGCGTCACTCCGCAGGCCCAGAAGACGGGCACGTCGCCGTCCTCGGGGACCACGGCGTCGCCGAAGTCCGGTGTGGACGGGTCGGCGATGCCCAGTGCCGCCGGGTCGCCCGCGTGCACCGGCGACCCGTGCACGGCGGGCATCAGTCCGCTCACCCGTGCGGCGGTATCCACCAGGTCCGCCGGGATCCACCGCATCGACACGACCATCGGCCCGTGCACCCGGCCCGCCGCGCGGCACTCGCGGTTCGTCACGAACATCGACACGTTGCGGTCCTGGTCGACGTGCCGCAGCGGGACGCCCGCCTCGACGAGCGCGCCCTCGAACGTGAAGCTGCACCCGATGAGGAACGACACCAGGTCGTCGCGCCAGAACGGCGTCGCGTCGGTGGGTTCGCCGGTCAGCACCCCGTCCCGCCAGACGCGGTAGCGGGGGATCGCGGTGCGCAGGTCGGCGTCCGGCGCCAGGACGGTGCGGTGGCCGCCCGCGTCCGTCACGTCCAGCACCGGGCACGGCTTGGGGTTGCGCTGGGTGAACAGCAGGACGTCGTACGCCCAGTCCGCCGGGACGGCGATCAGGTTCGCCTGCGCGAACCCCGCCGCCAGTCCCGCGGTGGGCCCGCTCGCGCGGGCCCGCACCTCGTCCGGTGTCACGTCAGCTCCCGTCCCAGGGTCTCCGGCAGGCCGAGCAGCGCCACGACCGCGATCCCGTACGCCGCGGCCCCGAAGATCATCGCGCCGCCCACGCCCATCGTCTCGGCCATGAACCCGACGCCCGCCGGGAACAGCGCGCCGACCGCGCGGCCGAAGTTGTAGGTGAAGCCCTGGCCGGTGCCGCGCACGTCCGTCGGGTACAGCTCCGCGAGGAACGACCCGAAGCCGCTGAAGATGGCCGAGGCGCAGAAGCCCAGCGGGAAGCCGAGGAACAGCACGGCCGTGTTCGCGCCCGTCGGGATCTGCGTGTAGAGCATGATCAGGATCGCGGACGCGACGGCGAAGAGCGCGAAGGTCCTCTTGCGTCCCAGGCGGTCCGTGATGAAGCCGCCGCAGACGTAGCCGATGAACGCGCCGGAGATCAGGAAGGCGTAGTAGCCCGTGGAGTTGATGACCGTCAGCCCGCGCTCGGTCTTCAGGAACGTCGGCAGCCACGTGGCCAGCGTGTAGTAGCCGCCCTGGACGCCGGTCGCCAGCAGTGCGGCGAAGAACGTGGTCCGACCGAGACCGCCCGTGAAGATCGCGGAGAAGTTCCGGGTGCTCCTCTCGCGCTGCTCGACGGTTCCCGGCGCGTCCTGCACCGTGCGGCGGATGTAGAGGATCAGCACCGCGGGCAGCGCGCCGGTCCAGAACATGACGCGCCACGCCGTGTCCGCGCTGACGAACGAGAACACGAGCGTGTAGACGACCACCGCGAGCCCCCACCCGACGGCCCACGCGCTCTGGATGAACGCCACCGCCCGGCCGCGGTACTCCGGCTTCGAGTACTCGGCCACGAGGATCGCCCCCGCCGCCCACTCGCCACCGAACCCGAGGCCCTGGAGACCGCGGAACACCAGCAGCATCTCGTAGCTCGTCGCGAACCCGCAGAGCACCGTGAACACCGCGTAGGTGATGACCGTGATCAACAGGGTCCTCACCCGGCCGATCCGGTCGGCCAGCACGCCTGCCACCGCGCCGCCGAGGGCGGAGAGGACCAGCGTGGCCGTGTTGAGCAACCCGGCCTGACCCTTCGAGATGCCGAAGAACGACGTGATCGCCACCAGGCTCAGCGGCAGGATCCAGTAGTCGTAGGAGTCGAGGCCGTAGCCGCCGAAGGCGCCGATGAAGGCGCGCTTGCCGCGCTGGCCGAGTGATCGGAACCAGCCCTCTGGGTTTGTTCGGGTGACGGGTGTCGTGCTCATGGGCACCTCGCAGCGGTGAGCCGGGGACGGGTTTGTGCTGTGGCTCACACGGTAGAGGATTGTTGAACAATCCTTCAATAGGGCAATTGGCGGAAGGTTCTGGTGGTGCGGTGGCGCGTTCGGGTGTGTTTGGGGGTGGTTCGGGGGGTTGGCGTCTGGCTGGGTCGGGTTCCGGGGAATGTCGGACCCTTGTCGTAGCGTGTGCGTCGGGGGGTCTTGCTTGATGGGGGACGCCTGGTTTGGGCTGG